>DASQJC010000257.1:0-3480 GCA_035631255.1 Candidatus Eremiobacteraceae bacterium
CGCCGAGAATCTCCGAGGCGACCTGCTTCGAGCCGACGATCGCCGCCAATTCGCATGACGACATCGCGCGCTGGAGCATGAGTTCCTCGAGCACCTGCGCCGGCGTCGCCCGCGGGAGCGCGACATGCCCGGCTTCGTACGGCACGATGCGCGCGACGAGCAGCTCAAGACGCCGCGTTTCCTTCGGCGAGCGCGATTCGCTCCGCATAAGCACTCTGACTTCGCGCAGCGCCGCTTCGTGCTCGCGCGCGTCTTTGATCGGGGCCGGCCTCATCGTTCGTCGCCCCGCATCAGACCGGACTGCCGTACATGACGCGCCCGAGGGCTTCCTCGACAAGTCGGAGACCCGCTTCGGTCCGCGCGGTCTCGAGCGGCGTCTTGCCGCCGAGCGTGCGGTTCGGCCTGCGCAGCCAGCGCGAGCCCTTCTCGGAATCGCCTAACGCCTCTGTCGCCGACGCACGCAGACGTGCGAGCCTTGCGCGGTCCACAGCTAGATCGTCACGTCGTCGGGGATGACGTCGTCGTCGCTCGACTCGACGCCCTTGACGAGTTCGAGCGCCTCGGCGGTGCGCGTCGCCGACGGACGCACGAGGCGCTCTGGGTGCCGGGTGATGTCGCGTTCGATGAACGCGAGAAAGGCGAGGAGCGTCGAATCGTCTTCGAAGTCGTCGTTTGGACCCGAGGAATCGGTCATTCGGTTTCGCGCCCGTCCAAATTTCTGAACAACGCGTCGACGTCGTCAAAGAGGCGCTCGCGGCCGGCCGCGATGTCCGCGTCCGACTCGCGCTCCATGCGCTGCCAACGCTCGGTCCAAAACCAGGCGTGCGTCCGATCCGGCGCGGTTTCGGATGAGGTCCCGCATCCGCGCGGGCTTTCGCGATCGGCTCGCTGTCTTCTCATCGTCTTCGCCGTCACCAGGCTTCCGTGCCGCGCGGCGGTCCGTCGAAGTATTCGGGATGAGCGGTCTCGGGCGTCGTCGCCGCAATTTTCTCGTCGAGCGACGGTCCGCCGAGCCTGCGCTTGACGCTTTTCCACAACGGGGCGCCCTTCGCGCGCGCCTCGGCCGTTCCGGTTCGCGCCGCGCGAAGATCGTCGCGATCGCGTTTCGTAATTCGATGTCGCTTCGTCACAGCAGTTCCTTGCCGACGCGCTTGCCGAACGGCTCTTTCTCGTTGGGCATGTTCTCAGACGTGATCATCGCGAGCATCGCTTTCAGTCGCGCTTTTCGAACCGTGCCGGGCCTGGCGCTTGGACGCAGACCATAGCGGCGCCGTGGCTTCGTTCTCATCGTCGATCAGGATACCAGAAGGGAGCGGCGTCTTCAACCCTCGACCATCGTTTCGGACGAACTGAGTTCGGCGGCCTTGCACGAGATCGGGGGAGGGACGACGAGGGTTGCACCCAAGACGGCCCTTTTCGGTGGAGACGTTGACGAAGAACGGCACCGCTCGTGCTGGCTTTGCCCGGCTCGCGTCGCACCGCGCAATAGGGAAGTCCGCCGAGTGCCGAAGCTACGGCGCACCGATCGCGACAGCCAAAGGCGAAACCCGGGAGGCCTTCATTGTTAAAGACTGGGGAATCCCCCAGTGTACCTTCGGCCCATTTTTTATAGTGTTATGCATCGGACATTCGGCTTCGCCCACCTGGCACCTTAGCCGCTGAATTCGACAATCAACTGGATTGGAAATGGGCCAAGATTTGACCGGGACAAATCCCCAGCGTCGTGCAGGCACGATTCCGGGAACGGCGTCGACGCATCTTTCGAGGAAGCGGCGGCGTGTCGTGCCGGGAGGGCGAGGGACTATCATGAGCCGGACGAGCGTCCGAATGGCGTGGCGTGGCGTGATTGCATGCCTTCTGATGGCACTCGTTTTCAGGTTGCCGGCGTCGGCCGCTGGCATTGCGGTCTTGGTCGACGGAAAGCTGATCAGCCTTTCGCCTGCCCCGACAATCGTGCATGACCACGTTTTCGTTCCTCTCCGAGGCGTCCTCGAACGGCTCGGCGCCGCCGTCTCGTACGCCAACAGAAAGATCGATATCACGTCTGGCGGCGACGTCATGGAGCTGACGGTCGGCGTGCCCTCCGTTTCCGTCAACGGAGAGAGCCGACCGCTCGACGACCCGCCCTTCTTGAGCGACGGGTACGTGTTCGTACCTCTATATGTGATCGCCGTGTTTACGGGCGCCGACGTTACCTGGAACGGCGAGGCGCAAACCGTCTCAATCGTAACGCCCCCGACGCCGCCGCCCACGCCTGCGCCGACGCCGGCTCCAACTTCCCCGCCGTCGCAGGGCGGCCTCGAAGTCAAGCTAGGTCCGTCCTTTCCCGCGACCGGCAAAGCAGAAGTCCTGGTTGGTGCGCGTTACTATTTCGAACAATATGGCGCCCTTTCGACCTCGGCTTATTTCGAAGCCATCGCAGGCACCCAGTTGCGGCACTTGGGATTCGGCCTTGGCGCCGATTCGACGACCGGTCCCCTCTACTTCGGAGGGGCCATCGGGCTGTATCGAAGCAGCCTTGTGCTCCCTGATGACCCCACCTCAAACCGCACGTCGTTCGGAGCACGACTGGAGGCCGGCGTCATCTTGGATCCCATCCTGTCGCTGGAACTCTCGCACACATTCTTGCCCGAGATTTTGCGACGAAATGTCGGCGAGACCGACCTTACGCTCGGCTTTCACTTATGAAAGTGAAGCACGCAGAATTGTCAATCGCGCAGATGCTTCACGATGGAGCCTGCTGATGGGGTCCCTAGGAACCCACCGTTTGAACACGCTTTTCATAATCGCCGGTGCAGCCATAACCATAGCCGCGACGATCGTAAGTGACGTCTATCTTACACGGTACGAATCGTCCGCAAGCGACCTGCGGACGAAAGCCGACTTGATTCGTCAGCGTGAACTCGAACATCAGTACAACATGGAACGATCGTTCCACGACCTTGACAATGCTTGGGCGCTCATGGCAATGCTGACGGTCAGCAAAGCGATCTCGTCGTCGACGGCGGTTCGCGACAAGATCGCCGACAATTTGTGGCTCTCGCTCCAATCGGCGTGCTTGGCAGGCGACGTCGCCAGATGCCGGATGCCGAGAATTGAGTACTACGACCTCAAGCATGGCAACGCGTTCGAAGCGGTATCCGCGTTCAACGGGTTTAACGCCAAGATAGTCGCACTGGAACCGTCTTACGGCAAGTACATCAACGGTTCTAATTCCGTCAGACGTCAAGAGGAGGCTAACGCGAACGACTACTCGTTGCAGGCCACTCATGAACGCGTCTGGGGTACGTTGTTCCAGCTTATCGGCATCTTCGTTGTCTTGCTTAAGGACCTGTTTACCGACAAGGACGGACGTGGCGCTGCGGGCGGCGCATGACGCGATCCGGTCCTCGGAGGCCGAATGCTGATGGACGCCATAAGGAGGGCCAAATCCAATTTGTCATCAGCGCCGGCGATCGGCGGCATGGATCGAAACGGCCG
>DASQJC010000258.1:0-3820 GCA_035631255.1 Candidatus Eremiobacteraceae bacterium
CGTTCGGATAGCGCTTCATGACCATCGCGCGGTCTTTGATGTGCGGCAACAGATACGGCGCGACGTCGGCATAATAGCGGAGCAGGTCGCGTTTCGTTATCGCCGGCCAGAAGTGTTTGTCGAGGTTGGTCAGCGACACGGTCTTGCCGCCGACGTCGACCGTCGCATCTTTGCTGGCGTCGATCGGATCTGCCGGTTCGGCGCGTCGCTTGCCCTTGCGCGAAGGGTTCATCCGTCGCGGTTATACCCGCTCGGCAGGTGGCGGGCCTTGCCACTTCATCGACACTGCTGCCAGAATCGTGCATAACAGCCGCGCCCTTGAGAGGGTGGCGGCGGCGCTACTGATAATTTAGTTGCGCTTTGCGCCACCCATAGGAGGTTTCCGTGCTCGCAATCATCGGCGTTCTCGCCGCTGCTTCCGTCGCCATGGCCCCGAGTCAGACGCCCGCGTCGCCGTCACCGTCGCCGGCGGCCGCCGCGCCTGTCACTCCGGCGCCCGCCCCGAAAGGCTCGCCGAAGCCGAAGGCTTCGCCGACGCCGTCGACGCCATACGCCGCGCTCGAGTGGCGCGAGGTCGGACCGGCGGCCGCGGGCGGCCGCGTCGCCGCGGTCGCGGGCAGCGTCAACGATCCGTTTCTCTACTATATAGGTGCGGCCGGCGGCGGCGTGTGGAAGACCGATAACGGCGGGCAGACGTGGTCTTCGGTCTTCGACGATCAGGATACGCAGTCGATCGGCGCGGTGACGATCGCGCCGAGCGACGACAAGACAGTCTGGGTGGGCACCGGCGAGACGAACCCGCGCAACGACGTCATCCTCGGCGACGGCATCTTCAAGTCCACAGACGGCGGCGATTCGTGGAAAAAGATGGGTCTCGACGAATTGCATTCGATATCGCGCATCGTCGTCGATCCGGCGAACGTCGATCACGTCATCGCCGGCGGCATCGGCAACCTGTTCAAAGACAGCCCGGCCGGCGGCATCTACGTGACGTCCGACGGCGGCAAGACGTGGACGCATTCGCTGTACGTCGGGCCGTCGAGCGGCGCATCCGACATCGCGATCGACCCGAAGGATGCAAACGTCGTCTATGCCGGCATCTGGCAATTCCGCCGTCTGCCTTGGACCGCCACGAGCGGTGGGCCTGACGACGGTCTGTACAAGTCGACCGATGGCGGCAAGACATTCACGAAGCTGACCGGACACGGCCTCCCGACCGGGCTACAAGGCCGCATCGCGCTGGCGGTTTCGCGTTCTGATCCGAACCGCGTCTACGCGCTCATCCAGAGCAAACAAGGCTTCCTCTTCCGCTCGGACGACGCCGGCGCGAACTGGACGATGGTGAACGACAATACGCTCATCGATCAGCGGCCCTTCTACTTCTCGCACATCGCGGTCGATCCGACGAACAAAGATCGCGTCGTCTCGGTCTCGATGTTCCCGGCCGTGAGCAAAGACGGCGGCAAGACGTTTAAAGAGATCGCGAGCGACATCCATCCCGACTACCATGCCGTATGGATCGCGCCGGACAACCCGAAGCGGATGATCGTCGGCCAAGACGGCGGCGCGATGGTGACCAACGACGGCGGCGAGAACTGGTTCTTCTCGCGCAACTATGCGATCGCGCAGATCTACCACGTCGGCATCGACCAAAACAACCCGTACACAGTCTGCGGCGGCATGCAGGACAACAGCGGCTGGTGCTGGCCGTCCAACAGCCTCGACGCAGATGGGATCACGAACTCGTACGCGTTCCAGACCGTCGGAGGCGACGGCGTCTGGGTCGTTCCCGATCCCGGTAACCCCGACTACATTTGGGGTGATTCCGAAGATGGCGCGGTGAGCATATGGATGCTCAAGGAAAAGCGAACGATCAACGTCTTCCCGGACCTCGGCGGGTTCAACGGCTTCGACTACGGTAAAGACAAGTATCGTTTCGACTGGGATTCGCCGATCGCGTTCGCGCCGTGGGATCCGCACACCGTATGGTATGGCGGCAACGTCGTTTTCCAGTCGCAAAACGAGGGTAAGGACTGGACCCCGATCAGCCCCGATCTCACGATGAACGACAAGTCGAAGGAGTTCCCCTCGGGCGGTCCGATCAACTACGACGTTTCCGGCGCGGAAACGTACGACACGATCCTCGACATCGAAGGCAGCACGCGCGCTAAAGGCGAGGTCTGGGTCGGCACCGATGACGGCCTCGTCCAGCTGACGCGCGACGGCGGTAAACACTGGGCGAACGTGACGCCGAAAGGCGTTCCGGCCTGGGGCCGCTTCGAGATCGTCGCGCCCTCGACGTTCACTGACGGCACGGCCTATGCGGTCGACGACCGCCACTACAGCGGCGACGCGACGCCGTACGTCTTCAAGACGACGGACTTCGGCAAGTCGTGGACTTCGATCTCCGCGGGCCTGCCGGATCAACCGGCGCGCTCTATCCGCCAAGATCTCATCAACCCGAACCTCGTCTACGTCGGCCTTGAGAAGAGCATCTGGGTGTCGTTCAACGGCGGCAAGTCGTGGAAGACGCTGCAAGCCGGGCTATCGCACACAGCCGTTTTCGATATCCGGCTGCAGAACAACGCTAACTTCGACGACCTCGTCATCGCGACGCACGGCCGCGGGGCGTATATAATGGATGACATCCGTCCGCTTCAGCAGCTCGATACCGCGCGCGCAGCAGGCGACTACGTCTTCCAGCCGATGCCGACGTACGAGTATAACCAGACGGAACTCGCCGAAGGGACGTACACCGAATACGGCGCGCCGAACCCGCCGAGCGGCACGGTGCTCTATTTCTATCAGGCCAAGCCGGGCAAGAAACCGCCCGTCATCGACATCTACGACGCCGCGGGCCATCGCGTCCGTCACGTCATCGGCTCGCGTACGAACCCGACGACCGGCAAGAAGACGCCATTCGTGAAGAACGATATCGGGCTCAACAGGTTCGTCTGGAACCTCAACACCGACCCGATCACACCGTGGCACGGCGCTGCGAACCCCGCTGCGCGTCAACCGGGCCTGGGCATCCAAGTCGTGCCCGGCACGTACCGCGCTCGCTTCAGCTGGTCGGACGGGAAAGTCGAATCGAGGACGTTCGACGTGAAGGCCGATCCGCAGTCGAAGCTCACGGCGGCCGACTACAAGGCGACGTACGATTTCGTCTCGGGCATCCGTTCCGAAGTCGACGGCGTCAACGTCGCGCTCAATTCGATCGACGCGCAGCTCGTACGGCTCAAGAAACTCAACACGCCGGCGGCGACGGGCGCAGTGACATCTGGCGACGCGCTCGAGAAAATGCTTTCGGCGAACTACAAGAACGAAGAGGACAGCATCATGTGGGCGCCTGGCCTGCGCGAAGACCTGCAGGGTGTGCTGTTCTCGGTGTTCGGCTCGGAGAGCGCGCCGTACGCTCCGTCGTATCGCGCGGCCGCGATTCTCAAACCGCGCTACGAGAAGGCGATGACGCAAGTCTCGTCCTGGCTCGCGATGGCAAAAGCTATAAAGTAGAAACACGAGGAGCGGTCGAGATTTATCTCGACCGCCGCGGCCTAGCCACTCGTGAAATTGGAGCGGTCGACCTTCATGGTCGACCGCCGCGGCCTTGCCACTCGTGAAATTGGAGCGGTCGACCTTCATGGTCGACCGCCGCGGCCTTGCAGTTGAAAGCTCGTCTCCGGTCGAGCTAAAGTGTGGGGTTTACGTACCTTCGCTACACGTTGCGAGCTTGCGTAGGGGCGTCTTCCCGTTGAGTGCTTTGTGCGGTCGTCGGGTGTTGTAGAAGGTCACGAAGTTGTGGATGATCGTCTCGCGCGCC
>DASQJC010000259.1:0-6197 GCA_035631255.1 Candidatus Eremiobacteraceae bacterium
CCAAAGCGGTGACCGACTTTCCATGCGAGCGGCATGACGAAGTAGCCGATGATGTAGGCGACGGGTCCGTAGCACAAGATGTAGTAGACCGGCGCGCCTTTGCCATACGCCCAACCGGCAGCGCCGAGGAACGTGAAGGTCGTGTAGATCTCGCCGGCGAGCAGTAACCAGAGCAAGAGCGCGCCGAGCGATCGCCCGGCAACCAAGAACTCGGTTGGACTGGATTGTTTGAGCCTGCCGCCGACCAGGCCAACGGCGATCGCGAACGCGATGATCGACGCCGCGACGCCGATCGCGATGATCGGCGCGCTCAACGTCTGCCCTCGATCACGCGGTGGATGACCCACATGAACGCCGGCGTCACGACGATCCACGCGATGATCCAGGCGAACACGAAGGGCAAGCCGATGACGTGCGGCTCGTCGCGGTTGACGAACGGCATGGCGAAAGTCATCGCGATAACAGGTATCGCCGCGACCGCAAGAGACAGTCGCGTCCGTCGTGGCATGAGCGCGAGCTTTAGGCGGTCCGGCCGGGCGTGCCCTGCAATCCCGAAAATGTGGTATCCGAGAATGTGGTATTCCGAGCGAAGCTCGGATGCGGAGGCCGCACTTCTGGTCGCCGAGCTTCGCTCGGCCTACTACATTTCGAACCGCAAGGCCAAAAGAAAACGCAAAGCCGCGTGTGGGGGTCGCGGCTTTGCCTGTCGTCCACCGCAGCCGCTATCGGCCGCGGATTGGAACCCTTTGTCTAGTGGATCGCCATGCCCCAAGGATTGCTGATTCCCGTATTCGCACCGGACAACACGGCCTTGGGCGCGACGTTGCCGTTCGCCGTCTTCGTGAAGATGTCGACCGAGTTCGTGCCTTCGTCGTCGACGAGGATGGCGCCGTCGGAGCGTATGACTGGAATGTACGGTGACGAGAATGTCGTCGCTGCTCCGACGATCTCGCGCGTCGGTGCGACGTTGCCGTTCGCCGATGTGTTGTAGACGTTCACGGACGGGTTGCCGTAGTTCACGACATACAGCATGCCGCTCGAATCGGCCGCAACACCGTATGCGCCGGAGAGCTGCGTGTTGCTGCCGCTGATGTTACGCATCGGTGATGCCGCACCGCTTGCACCGGGCGCGTACTCGGCGACGTGGTCGGAGTTCTCATCCGAGACCCAAAGGTTTCCGCTCTTGTCGAACGCGAGGTAGCATGTCCGCGAGAATCCCTGACCCGAGAGGTCGATGGTGCTCGTCGGCGACGCCGCGCCGTTCGCGTTCGCCGCGAACACGAAGACCGTCGGGGTATCGAGCGACGTCGCGTAGATCTGACCGTTGGAATCGACAGCGACGCCGAGCGGGGTATTCAGGCCCGTGAGCTGCCGCGCAGGTGTCGCGTTGCCTGAAGCGTTCGAGTTGAAAATCGTGATAGTGCCCTGACTATAGTCGGAGACGTAGATGTTGCCGCTCTTGTCGACGGCGAGGCCGTACGGACATCCTAATGTCGTGTTGGAACCTGCGATGGTGACCGTAGGCGACACGTTGCCTGACGAGCCCGCCGGATACTCCGTGATCGACGAGTTGCCGCAATTGCCGACGTACAACATCTGGTGCGACCCGTGGTTGGCCACGTACGGGATGTAGTAATTCGATGAGGTACATCCGGAGGTCGCGAGCGCTGCGATCGCCGCTGCTCCGAGAAGAATTCTGTAGACGCGTTTCACGAGAACCGATGCTCCCTTTCGTGCATAGCAGATGTGAAGCTCATATGAAGGTGATATCGGCCACTTGCTTGGTCGGCTCAGCAAGGCGTCATTCACTGTGAGCGGCGTCACGCGAATGATTGTAGTAGGCCGAGCGAGGCTCGGCTGCCGACCTTCGGTCGGCCTACTACATTATTCTAGGAGAGGTAAGGGGCGACGCCGGCGCCCTGTTGCGCGGCGTCCATGACCATCTCACTGACGGTCGGATGCGCGTGGATGATCGATCCGAGCTCGTCGATCGTCAAAGCATCGGACATCGCGACACAGATCTCGTGGATGAGCTCGACCGCGTGAACGCCGATGATCGTGGCACCGAGGATCCGGCCTGTCTTCGCGTCGGCGATGATCTGCGCGAAACCATCGGGCTCGCCTTCGGCGAGCGCCTTCGCATCGCCGATGAATCGCGCTTGCCCGATCTTCGTCTCGAACCCCGCCTCTTTCGCGGTATCGGCGTTGAAGCCGACCATCGCGATCTCCGGATGCGTGTATATGCACGAAGGGACGACGGTCCAATACATCGGCATGACGTGATGGCCGAGCGAGTTCTCTGCGGCGCGATGTCCTTCGGCCGAACCTTTATGAGCGAGCTGCAAGCCACCGATACAGTCGCCGATCCCGTAGATCTTCGGGTTGGCGGTGCGCAGATAGTCGTCGACGACGATATGCCCGCGCTCGTTGATCGCGACGCCCGCCTCTTCGAGCCCGATCCCGCGCGTCTGCGCTTTGCGGCCGATCGACACGAGCAGCGCATCGCCGTCAAGCTCCGTGCCGTCGTCGAGCGCGACGGTGATGCCGTCTTTGCGATATTCCTTGACCGATGCGAGCCGGCGCCCCGCGAAGACCCGAACGCCCTCGGCTTCGAGCAGCCGTTGGAAAAAGGCGGTCGATTTCGCGTCGACCGGAGCGAGGATGCGCGGCAACACTTCGATGATGGAGATCTCAGTGCCAAGCGCCGCGAAGAGGCTCGCGAACTCGCAGCCGATGACGCCGCCGCCGAGGATGATGAGCTTCTTCGGAATGCGCTTGAGCAGCAGCACATCGTCCGAGGTGAGCACCGTCGCGTGGTCCATGTCGATGCCGGGCAACCCGGCTGGCTGCGTGCCGACGGCGACGATGAGGATGTCGTACGGATGCGGCACGCCGTCGACGGCGACCGCATCGCCCTCGACGATCCCATGACCGCGCACGACCGTCACTTTTTTCCGCTTGCACGCGGCTTCGACGCCGCGCCGCTGCTTGAGGACGATTTCGTCCTTGCGAGCCATCATGCGCGCGAGATCGACCTTCGGCTCGCCGACGTCGATGCCAAACTCGGCTGCTTTGCGCACCTTCCGCAATACGTCTGCTGAGGAGAGTAGTGCCTTGGTAGGAATGCAGCCCCAGTTGAGGCACGTGCCGCCCAGCTCGGCCCGCTCGATCATCGTCACTTGTGCGCCGAGCTGTGCGGCGCGCAGTGCTGCGACGTCGCCGGCCGGGCCGCCGCCGAGCACGACGACGCGAGTGCTCACCGCGCTTCCTCGAGCGCCTTCGACGTCAACGCCTCATTGATGATGCGTTCTTGTTCGGCCGCATGTGCGCCCGGATAGCCTTCAGACGGGCTCGCCCTATCCGGTCGTCCGATGTAATCGAAGACGATGCCCTTACGCGTGAGCGGCTCGCGGACGCGACGCGAGACGAACGCGCGCGCGCCCATGTTGCGTGGCTCTTCCTGCACCCACGTCACGCGACGGACGTTCGGATAAGCGGCGACCGCGGCGAGCACGTCGTCAAGCGGGAACGGCTCGAGCATTTCGACTCGAACGATCGCGAGATTCGTCGCGCCGGCACGTGCGGCGCTCGCGGTCAGATCGTAGTAGATCTTGCCCGTGCACAAGACAATCCGTTCGATCGCCTTGCGATCGCCCGCCATCGGATCGTCGATGACGGTCGCAAAGCCGCGATCCGTGAGATCGGCAAGACTCGATGCCGCAGCTTTGAGGCGGAGCAAGCTCTTCGGCGTCATGACGACGAGCGGCCGCGCGCGCTGAGCGAGCCCTTGATCGCGCAAGAGGTGGAAGTACTGCGCCGGCGTCGAGGTGTAGGCGACGCGGAAATTACCTTCGGCAGCGAGCTGCAAGAATCGCTCGAGCCGTGCGCTCGAGTGCTCTGGACCGGCGCCTTCATACCCGTGCGGAAGAAGTAGCGTCAAGCGTGAGATCGCGCCCCATTTCGCGAAGCCGCCGCTGATGAACTGATCGATGATGATCTGAGCACCATTGGCGAAGTCGCCGAACTGCGCTTCCCAAAGCACGAGTGCGTCGTTCGCAGAGGTGCTGTACCCGTACTCGAAGGCGACGCATGCATACTCAGATAGCGGGCTGTTGAAGATCTCAAACGATGCGTTCGCGCCCGCCATATGCTGCAGCGGTGTCCATGTCTCTCCGTTGCGCGCATCGTGGAAGACGAGATGGCGATGGGAGAACGTGCCGCGCTCGGTGTCTTGCCCGGTCAGCCGCACGGGTTTGCCCCCGGTGACGAGCGAGGCGAAGGCGAGCGCCTCGGCGTGTGCCCAATCGATTTCACCCGCCGTCGTCAATGATTTCTTGCGGCGCTCCATCTGGCGCGCCAGCTTGGGATGAATGGTGAAGCCGTCGGGAACCGCGAGCAAACCGGCGTCGAGTTTTTTCACGACGTCGGCGGCAAGCTTCGTATCCGGCGCGGTAGACGGTGCGCCGTTCGGCGTCTTCGCTGCCGCCTGCGAACCGGTCGCTTCTTTCGCCTGTGCCTTCGCGTTGCGGTGCGCTTGCGCGACGCGCTCGGTCGCGGCGTCGAGCCGCTGCTTGACCTCGGCTTCGGTGACAGCACCTTCTTCGATGAGGCGCTTGGCGAAGATCTCGCGGACCGTCGGATGTTTCGCGATCGTCTCGTACATCTGCGGCTGCGTGTACGCAGGCTCGTCGGCTTCGTTGTGGCCGAAGCGGCGATAACCGATGAGGTCGATGACGACGTCTCGTCCGAATTCCTCGCGATAGCCGACGGCAAGCCGCATCGCCGCGATGCATGCTTCGACATCGTCCGCATTGACGTGGACGATCGGGACCTCGAAGCCTTTCGCGAGGTCGCTCGCGTAGCGCGTCGACCGGCCTTCCTCCGGTGTCGTCGTGAACCCGATCTGGTTGTTCGCGATGATATGGATCGTGCCGCCGGTCGTGTAGCCGGCGAGGGCCGAAAGGTTGAGCGTCTCGGCGACGGTTCCTTGCGCGGAGAATGCGGCATCACCGTGGACGAGCACGGCGACCGCGCGATGCGTATCGAGCGTCGCGATGTTGTGCGAGCGGTCGGTTTGCGCGGCGCGCGTCTTGCCTTCGACGACGCCGTCGACTGCTTCGAGATGGCTCGGGTTGTTCGCAAGCGTCCCGAGGATCTGCTTGCCGTCGGCCGAGCGATACGTGCCCGAAGCGCCTTTGTGATACTTGACGTCGCCGGTGACGTCGCCTTCGCCCTGGACGCCGCGCGATTCGGCTTGCTCGAACTCGAGCAGCACATCTTCGTACGGCCGATCGACGACGTGCGTGATGACCGAAAGGCGGCCGCGGTGCGCCATGCCGATGTCGACTTCGCCGACGCCGTCGCCCGCGAGCAGGTCGAGCAATTCTTCGAGCATCGGCACCATCGCGTCGAGGCCTTCGATCGAGAACGTCTTCTGACCGAGGAACGCTTTGCGGAGGTAGCGCTCGAACGCTTCGACGCGGCTGAGCCGCTCGATGAGCCGCAGACGATGCTCTTTCGAGACAGGCGCGAGGTGCGCGCCGGATTCGATCTGCTTGCGCAGCCACGAACGCTGCTCGCGATCGGTGATGTGCTCGATCTCGTACGCGATCGTCGACGTGTAGATCGACCGCAGCCGCTCGAGGACTTCGGCAAGATTGTTGCCGGGCGTGTAAACCCGAAGCGCGCCCGCCGGCACGGCTTTCATGAGTTCGGGTGTCAGATCGAGCGTCGCCGGATCGAGCGCCGGATCCGTCGGGTGACGGACGTCGAGCGGATCGAGGCGCGCGATGATGTGACCGTGATTGCGATAGCGCGAGACGAGGTACGCGCCCGCCGCTGCGGCGCGCAAGAGATCGAAATCAGCGACCGACGTCGCGCTCTTTCGCGCGTCTGGAGCTGAGACCACAGTCGCGAGCGCCATCGGCGCGTTCAGTCCGAGATCGCGGAAGACCGCTTCGTAAAATTCGCCGCCGCCGGCGAGCAGCTGCTCGATGCGCCGGAGGAACTCGCCGCTCTCCGCGCCTTGGATGACGCGATGGTCGTATGTGCTCGTCAGCGTCATAACTTTGGCGACGCCGATGCTCTTGAGCGTCGCTTCCGGTGCGCCGCCGAGTCCGGGTGGATATCCGATCGCGCCGGCTGCGACGATCGTGCCCTGCCCCGGCATGAGCCGTGGAACCGATGCGACCGTTCCG
>DASQJC010000260.1:0-5307 GCA_035631255.1 Candidatus Eremiobacteraceae bacterium
CGGATGAAGCCGCAGATGTTTGCCAAGATGGGTTGAGGCGACGCCGCTTCGGCGGAGAATGCCTGGCGAACGCAGGCTTCCGGCACTTACGACGACCGTCGACGCACGAACCCGAAGCGGTCTGCCGTCCGTGAGAGTCGCGGCGACGCCCGTCGTGTGTCCGTTTTCTATAATGACACGATCGACACGCGCCCCGGGGATCATCACAGCGCCATTGTCGGCCGCGTCGTGCAAGTACGTCCGTTCGGTGGAGCGCTTGTTCCCGTACGCGCAGCCGAAGCCGCAATAACCGCAGCCATCACCGCAGCTCGATGCATTGCGGGGAATTTCGGCGTGCGGCCACCCGAGGGACCTTGCGCCGCGCAACAGGGCGGCATTGTTCTCGTTGTGCAGGTGCGTCGTCGCGATGCCGAGTCGGGTGCTGACGGCATCGTAATGCTGCTCGAGCGAAGATCCGAAGTCGATCCCACCTGAAGCTTGCGACCATTGCTGCGCGACCTTCTCAGTCAAGTGCAGCGACGTGCACCAATTGACCGTCGTGCCGCCGCCGATACACGATCCCGCGAGTATCGAAATCGATAGGTTGTCAGTCGCCGTCAGCCCCGATTCGAGATAGAGCGAGCTGAAAGCGTCGGCTTCGCGTTGCATCGTCGAGGTCGGCGTAGGAGCCGGTCCGGCTTCGAGCACGACAACGCGATGGCCGGCTTGCGCGAACAATGCGGCTGCAACGCCCCCGCCGGCGCCCGATCCGACGACGACGACATCGCAGTCGATATCGCCTGTCGGACTCGCAAACGTCAACCCACCTGAAGTAGACGGCACGTCCGTGCGCGGACCCGGATAGCCGATCTCGGGCCATAGCGGATTGCGGCCCGCGTCGTCCGTCGCCGAATACGCGATGAAGCTGCAAACGCGCTTGAAGACCTGAAAGCCCGTGCGAAGCTGAGCGAGCGGGCTGTCCGCCATCGAAAGCAATACGCGCTCGCGACCGGCGAGGTCGAGATTTGCGAACGATCGCAAGCGGCCGCTCATCGCAAACGGCAAGAACGGACCGTCAAGCATCCCGAGAAGGCCGCGGATCTTCGCCAGTCGATGCGGCGCCAAACGCAAGAGCGCAGTGCGAAGAGCGGTGCCGGCGACGCTGAGATCCGTCGACGGCGGCGCAAACGTCGACATCAATGCGTCGAGAATAGCAGATTCTCGGTCGGTGAAATCGCCGGTCGGCACGCGCCGCATTCCGTTGGCCGGCTCCTCGCCTCCTGCGATTCGCTGGGCCGCGCGAGGGACAGGCGTCTCGAAGCGTCGTGAATAACCTGGGCGCTCATGGCGATCATCGCCGACGCCCTCAACGCTCGGCCAGGTCTTCAACGCAGGCTGTTTTTCCTCGCGCGTCGCTTCGTGCCGGGCGAGACGATCGATAGCGCGATCCAAGCAGTCAAGCAGCTCAACGGTTACGGCCTCACGGCGACGCTCGATTTTCTCGGCGAAGACGTTCTCCACGAACGCGAGGCCACGCAGACGACGGATACGTACCTCGCGATGATCGATCAGATCAACGCATCAGGCGCCGATTCGAACGTCTCGGTGAAGTTGAGCGCGATCGGGCAAGCGATCAGCGAAGATCTCGCCGTTTCGAACCTCGAGCGCATCATCGCGAAAGCGCGGCCAACCGGTATGTTCGTCCGCCTCGACATGGAGGGTTCGGGAACCGTCGATTCGACATATCGCATCTGCGATCGCGCCCGCGCGACGTACGAAAACGTCGGCCCCGTCGTGCAGGCATACCTGAAGCGAGCGACGGCCGACGTCGAGCGCCATGTGAAAGATGGCGTCCGCGTCCGCCTCTGCAAGGGCGCGTACAAAGAACCGCCGGAAGTCGCGTATCAGAAGATGTCCGACATCCGCCGAAACTACATGGACCTCGCGCAGTCGCTCTTGTCGAACGGCAAGTATCCCGGCATCGCGACGCACGACGACAGCCTCATCAATGCCGTTCTCGCGTACGCGAACGAGCAGAAGATCCCATCCGATCGATTCGAGTTCCAGATGCTCTACGGCATCCGGCCCGAAAAGCAGCGCGCGATCGTCGCTGGCGGACATCGCGTGCGCGTTTACGTCCCCTTCGGCACGCATTGGGCCGGTTATTTCGCTCGAAGGCTTGCAGAGCGAAAAGAGAACGTGTTCTTCGTCGTGCGCAGCCTTTTCTCGAAGTGACGTCGTGGCGTTTCGATTCGGTTCCGTCTATGTGAAGGAACGCTCGTTCGGCGAAGTGCGCGACGCGCTCGTCGATCTCATGGCCGAATCCGATCGACTGCCGATCCACGATCGTGGACTCGAACCGACGCCGGACGACACGACATCCGCGAAGATCGTCCGCAGCTTCGCGATCTTGCCGTCGGAAGATGATTGGATCACGATTGTCGAGGATGGCCATCCGATCGATGACGGCGGCGTTGCTGAAGGTTTGTCTGATCTGCTTCGCGCCGAGGTCATACATTTCTCGTACGACGATGACGAAGGCGCGTGGTCGTACGAGACCTATTGGGAAGGGCAGCCGCTTGAGTCCGGCGGCGCTGATGACGAAGACTACGATGTGAGCGGAGCGGATTTCGTGCGCTCGCGAGCGCTGCCGCATTTCGGTGTCTACTACGAAGAGGTCGCGGCTGCCGCGGGCGACACGCAGCCGGTCGTCGGCTCGCTCCATTTCATCGGCTCGATCGTCGCGCGCGTGCCGATGGGCACCGAAGTTCTGACCTTCCGTCGCGGCGGCGCCCCCGCAGCCTGACGAATCCGAACCCGTGGCGGTGCGACCTTTCCACCACGCGACGCCTCCGGCGTTTTGACGAGCGGACTACCCTGAAGGTCGACCGCTCAGGCGGTACCAAAACCCTCGATTCTCGAGCATTTTCATTGAGGACTGACATGAGCGCAAACGTCAACGGCAATCCGAAGACCCGCACCGAGAAAGATTCGATGGGCGAGATGCAAGTGCCCATCGACGCGCTGTATGGCGCGAGCACGCAACGCGCCGTGCTCAACTTCCCGATCAGCGACCTCCGCTACCCGCGGCGGTTCATCCGAGCGCTCGGTCAGGTGAAGCTCGCGGCAGCGGAGACAAATTCGGAACTCGGGCTCGTCGATCGCGAGATAACGGCGGCTATCGCAGAAGCGGCACGCGACGTCATCGACGGTAAACTCGACTCGCAATTCGTCGTCGACATCTTCCAGACGGGCTCGGGTACGTCGACGAACATGAACGCGAACGAGGTCATCGCGCACGTCGCGACGATGAAGAAGAAGACCGAGAAGAAGATCCATCCGAACGATCACGTCAACTTTGGTCAGTCGAGCAACGACGTCATCCCGACCGCGACGCATATCGCCGCTGCGAGTGCGATGCATGAAGACCTCATTCCGTCGCTCGAAAAGCTCAAAGCCTCGCTCGACAAGAAGTCGAAAGAGTTCTGGGGCATCATCAAGACCGGCCGCACGCATCTCCAAGATGCGACGCCGATACGGCTCGGCCAAGAGTTCCTCGGCTATGCCGGCCAGGTCGAACGAGGTATCGCGCGTGCGAAGACGGCGATAAACGAGCTCAGCGAGGTCGCGCTCGGTGGAACGGCAGTCGGAACCGGCATCAACACGCATCCGCTTTTCTCGCATAAGTCGTGTGCGCGACTTGCGCACATGACCGGCTTGCAGATCCACGAGACGACCAATCATTTTCAGGCGCAGTCGTCGCTCGACAATTGCGTCGCGGCGAGTGGCGCGCTCAAGACCATCGCCGTGTCGCTGACCAAGATCGCAAACGACATCCGATGGCTCGGATCTGGTCCGCGCGCGGGCATCGGCGAGCTCGATCTGCCTGCGGTGCAGCCGGGTTCGTCGATCATGCCGGGAAAAGTCAATCCCGTGATCTGTGAATCGACGCTCATGGCGTGCGCGCAAGTCATCGGCAACGACGCCGCGATCACCGTCGGCGGTCAAAGCGGCAACTTCGAGATCAATCTCACGATGCCGATCATCGCGTACGACTTGCTACAATCGATTTCGATACTCGCGAACGCGTCGAAGAATCTGGCCGTTCAGTGCATCGACGGGCTGAAGGCGACGTCTCGTGGGCCGGAGATGGTCGAGCGTGGACTGGCGATCTGCACGTCGCTGGCGCCAATCATCGGCTACGATGCGGCGGCCGCGATCGCGAAGGAAGCGGCGAAGTCCGGCAAGACGATCCGCGAGGTCGCTCGCGAGCAGACGAAACTCTCCGAAGAAGAGCTTGCGAAGATCCTCGACCCGTCGCTCATGTGCGAGCCGAGCGCTGACCGCGTCGGCGCCGGCGGGGGCTAACGCTCGGCCACGTCGACGTAGTAGGCCGACCGAAGGTCGGCTAGCCGAGCTTCGCTCGGCATACCACATTACCGTCAGTTAGACGGCGATTGGTTCTGAGGGCGGAGAGTGCGCGTCGATTTCTCGGATGTTCGCACGCGCTTGCGTGAGCGCTTCGTCGAGAAGGTCGCCGACAGGTCGCGGTCCTGTCGGATCGATCGTCGTCATACCGACACGCAACCGCTCATCATCGCCGAGACGGCGCTTCAGCCAGCCGAGCGACGGCCGCGAGCCAGGTGTGAGAATGATGCCGAACTCGCTCTCGGCCGTGCGCCCAACGATATCTGATGCGCGGAAAAGACGTCGTATCATCGGAGCGGCATCCGCGCCATCGGAAACCTCGACGACTGCAACCGTCAAACCCGAGCGATCGAGCGATGCGAGCTGCGCGATCCGGCCGAGCTGCACCGCCAAACCGTGCCAATTCGCGAAACCGGTCTGCTGATCGGTCAGCGATGGATCCAGCGTCGAGTTACCTCCGCTCGCGAGCAGCCGGTTGCGCAGATCTGCGAGGAGGACGATCGGCAGAACAAGTGCGGCGACAACGCCGCAGGCTTGCGAGAAATACCAGCCTATCGTCGACGGTCCGTTAGACCAAGAGACGGCGATGACGTCAGCAAGCGAAGCGATCGCCGCCAATACGAGCCACGCGCGGACGATGCTGTCGCGCCGCAGTGCGACTGCGAGCAAACCGATCGCGGTCAACCACAAGAATAAAAGCACGGCGACGAACGCCGGCGGCAGCACCGCATTGCCGAACCACGACTTGAACAGCGTGGGATCGCGCCACAACCACACGGCCGAACCGCAGGCGAGCGTCACCGCGAGCAGCATCGGACCGCGCATGAACGCACCGGCGTCGCGCAAGAACACGCGCGTGACGACGTTGCGCGCTCCGGCATCGGGAATCTCGAGGGCGCT
>DASQJC010000261.1:0-2462 GCA_035631255.1 Candidatus Eremiobacteraceae bacterium
GATCCGGATCGTATGATTGCGACGCCAGGCGGCCAATACATCATGGCCGTCGCCTCGAAGCCGCAATACGATCTGGTCTGGTACGATACGTCGGACTTCCGTCGGGTCGGGCGGCTGGTCTTGCAGGGCGGCGGGTGCGAAGACGAGGGCGGGTTGTGGCCGCTCGGCGTGAATGCGGCCGGCCAGCAAGCGTGGTACCAACACGGAAAGGCCACGATCATGGTCGTGCCGACCCGAGCGACGTTGAATCCTCGTCGTCGAAACACTTCGAACCACGACGTGTAGATTTGCAGCGGCGCGATGGCGCCGAATTGCTCGTCGCGAAACGCCTGCTCGATTGCGGCTATCCGCTCGTTGTACATGTATTGGAACGACTTCCAATACGACTCAATCATCCAGAAAACAAACGAGACGCCGGCGCCAAAGAGCCACAGATAGTGCGTCTCGTAGAAACCGGCGCCGATCGCCGCCAAGCCGATCGTGGCGCTCCAACCCTTTATGGTGATCGCCTTGCCGTCGTAGTCCTCATAGAACTGCTGCAACAGGAGATACTCCTCTTTCAGGAGCGTCACTCGTTCGGAATCGGTCATGTTCCTCACGTCCTCGAAATGCGCTCGGATCGGAGTCGAATCGAAGGCAAGTGCTGAACCGGTCGGGCCGACGGATGCTCAGTCGCAACTCGGCAACGGGCGCGCGCTTCCAGCTGCGAACGGTCTTCCCAAACGCTCGCGGCGCCCGGCTAGCGCGCGTCGGGCGAAATCCCCAACTGCATTTGCAGCCGGCGGCCGCGCGGCGAATCGAGCGGAATCATATGACTCCCGCATTTCGGACAGACCTTCTTTATCGTGCTCATCCGCCACACGGTGTAGATCAGTCCGGGGATGATGAAGAAAAGCCATAGCAACCCTTCGACGAAGCAGCCAAAGCCGCCGCCGGCGGCCTTCGTTTCGGGATAACCGACAAAGCAGCAGCTCTCGCAGATTTGCATGGCGACGCGCTCGACTCACTCAGGCCAGTTTTCCTTCCGGCGGCTCATCGCGGCCTCCGTTTCGGCGCGGCGCCTCACGTCGATTCATCCTCACGTCGCCAACGAGGCACACTGACCCAGTTTATGATGGCACGAACCGGAGGCCGACACCCCAGGAAAATGCCCAGCCGTAAGCAAGGGGACGTTGGACAACCCCTCGTCAGCCATGCTCGACGTCGCCGAAGACGGACACCGGACACGTTCGCTTCCGAGCCGTCGACCAAGAACTGTGATATCAACGCCATGCCAGAGTTCGTCAGCCGATTCGATGTCACGGGCTTGGGACCGTTCGGTCGCATTGCGTCGGTACGCCCCGCACGCTTCGCCTCGCCGCAGTCGTCTGACTCTGTCTGAGCGGGCCGCTTGATATTATGTCGCTAACGTTTGCGTTGGTTCTCGGGTTTTTGCTCGCGGTCGGTTCTGCGCTTGTCAGGGATAAGCTAAGTTCGGCATCGTCCGGCATCAAGTCCCCGCGGAAGGCGATCCTCGACGCCGTGCTCGGCTATGTCGGTCGCCTCGGCATATGGAGTCTCATCGTCTACGTACCGCTGGCGCTCGTGACTTCGTTCGGCCTGTTCGGCGACAACCAAATAGGCTGGCTCCAACAGGCGGCGATTTCCTTTCGATCGGATGTCGAACGGGCGTCGGGGGCGATCTCCGAACTCTCGGCCGCCTTCTTGCTGGCCGCGGGTTGCTTCGCATTCGCGTCGTCCAGATTTGGCCCCGACCCCGTCATCAAAAATGGACGATTCAAAATTCTTCGCGCGATCCTCAGCCGCAGTGCGTTCGACACGGTGAAGCATACGAGCGCCGCCCTTTCAGCGGCGTCCATGGCTTTTCTGCTTCTCACCTTCATCGATCTGCCGAACGACGCAATCGTCGACACGACAATCTCGCCCAAACCAGTCCCGGAGAACGCCATTCGCGTAAACCTCATCGACCACGAAATCGCCCGCACGATGGCCGTCCAACTCATTCGCGAACTGTCGAGCCCGAACAGCGAACGCTACCCCTTCTTAGACGCGGTCTATGACTGGGAATTGAACTACGCTCGCCTCGACACGAATGGCCCGGCGCTTTCGAACCGGTTCATGGACTTGATCCAACGCGTGGCCAAGGCGCGGCCACTGCTCGCGGACGCGATGCGGACGAGGTGGAAGACGTATTGCTCCGGCTATTCCGCGCCGCTCGGCAACGATGTCTACACAGACGAGGCTATCGATAGATCGGCCGACTTCTTGTTCTCGCTCTCGACCGTGCCGAGCGGTGAGCTGCCGAAGTTATTCCGGAACGTCTTCTCCGAAGCGACCGCCGCGCTGTTCAAACTCGAGCGCGACGACTTCGAGGCCACATCCAAGGACATCGCGGCCGCGAAGAGCCCCAACGACCTCGATCGGCGACTCCGTGCGGACGCAGCGGCAACATCCCAGTTCGG
>DASQJC010000262.1:0-2472 GCA_035631255.1 Candidatus Eremiobacteraceae bacterium
CGCAACCTTGCGGAGCGACATCATCTCACGTTCGGGCCCGATCCCGCGACGCACAGCCGCAACACGCTCGGCGGCATGATAGGCAACAACTCGTGCGGCATGCACGCGCAGATGGCCGGCAAGGTCGAGGAGAACATCGACGAGCTCGAGGTGCTCACCTACGACGGTCTTCGGATGCGAGTAGGTCCGACGTCTGACGCCGAGCTCGCCGGCATCATCGCGCTCGGCGGGCGGCGTGGTCAGATCTATGCGCGCCTGCGCGACCTGCGCGACCGCTACGGCGACCTCATCCGCCGGCGCTTTCCCGACATACCGCGCCGCGTTTCCGGTTATCCACTCGACGAGCTATTGCCGGAAAACGGTTTTCACGTCGCGCGTGCGCTCGTCGGCACCGAGAACACGTGCGTCACGGTCCTCGAGGCGATGTGCCGCCTCGTCGAGAGTCCGCCGAGCCGTACGCTCGTCGCCCTCGGGTTTCCCGATATCGCGACCGCAGCCGATCACGTGCCGGCCTGCAACGAACACCAGCCGATCGCGCTCGAGGCGATCGATCAAAGCATGTTCGACTTCATGCACGACAAGGGGATGTCGACCTCGAGCCGCGCGATGTTCCCCGACGGAGGCGCTTGGCTCATCGTCGAGTTCGGCGGCGCGACGAAAGATGAGGCGGATGAAAAGGCTCGTGGTCTGATAGCCGCGGCCCGCTCGTTCGAGGTTTCGCCGAGCGCGAAGCTCTTCGATGATCGCGAGGAAGAGAAACAGCTTTGGGAAGTGCGTGAATCCGGACTCGGCGCGACTTCGAAAGTGCCAGGCTTCGGCGACTTCTATCCGGGCTGGGAAGACTCGGCAGTGCCGCCCGCAGCGATGGGCGCGTATCTGCGCGATCTCCAGCGACTCATGAGGAAATACAACTATCATGCGTCGCTCTACGGCCATTTCGGCCAAGGCTGTCTCCACTGCAGCATCGACTTCGATCTCTTCACGGCGGGCGGCATCGCGCTCTATCGCGCGTTCGTCACCGAGGCGGCTCACCTGTGCGTCGGGTATGGCGGTTCGCTCTCCGGCGAGCACGGCGACGGACAATCGCGAGGTGAGCTGCTTCCGATCATGTACGGCGAGGAGCTTGTCGGCGCATTTGAGGAGTTCAAGGCGATCTGGGATCCGCTCGGGCGGATGAATCCGGGCAAGGTCGTCCATCCGAACAGGCTCGACGACGATCTGCGCTGGGGGCCGCGCTACCAGCCTGTGAAGCTTGCGACACACTTCGCGTTTGCCGCGGACGGCGGGAGCTTCTCGCACGCTGCAAACCGGTGCGTCGGCACGGGAAAATGCCGTAAGCACGACTCGGGTACGATGTGCCCGAGCTACATGGCGACGCGCGAAGAGATGCACTCGACGCGCGGTCGCGCGCGCCTGCTCTTCGAGATGCTCGAAGGTCAACCGTTGCGCGATGGGTGGCGCGATCCGGCGGTAAAAGAAGCGCTGGAACTTTGTTTGGCTTGCAAGGCGTGCAAGAGCGAATGCCCGGTCAACGTCGACATGGCGACGTATAAAGCCGAGTTTCTTTCGCACTACTATGAAGGGCGGTTGCGGCCGCTCTCCGCGTACGCGTTCGGTTTGATGCCGGTGGCCGCTCGCGTGGCCAGTCTCGTTCCGTGGCTCGCGAACTTGCTCACGCATGCGCCTCCGTTCTCGTGGGTCATAAAGAACCTCGTCGGGATGGCGCCGGAGCGAGACGCGCCGATGTTCGCCGGCGAGACGTTTCGCTCGTGGTTTGCGGCTCGGCCGAAGATGCAAGGAACGCGTGGGAGGGTCATGCTTTGGCCGGACACCTGGAATGATCTCTTCCACGTCGGCACGGCGAAGGCGGCGGTCAACGTCCTCGAAGGAGCGGGCTACGAAGTCGTCGTTCCGTCTATGCTCGCGTGCTGCGGCCGGCCGCTGTACGACTACGGCATGCTCGACCTCGCGAAGAAGTTCTTACGCCGGATGCTCGATGCCGCGAACGAGTTCGGCGGGAACGTGCCGGTCGTCTTCCTCGAGCCGAGCTGCGCAAGCGTGTTGCGCGACGAGATGTGCGATCTGCTGCCCGACGACCCCGATGCGTCGCGGCTTCGCGATCGCGCGATGATGCTCGGCGAATTCCTCGCGCGGTTCGCGCCGGAGTACATGCCCGGCGACGCGCGGCGTCGCGCGATCGTCCATGGCCACTGTCATCAAAAGGCCGTATTGGACGTGAAATCGGACGAGCAAGTCTTACGCGACGCGGGTTATGACGTCGAGGTGCTCGACGCCGGCTGCTGCGGGATGGCGGGCGCCTTTGGGTTCGAGCGCGGCGAGCACTATGAGGTCTCGATGAAGGCCGGCGAACGGGTCTTGATGCCGGCCGTCCGCGCGGCCGACCCCGGCGCCGTCATCGTCGCTAACGGCTTTAGCTGTCGCGAGCAGATACGGCATGCGACCGGACGGCGC
>DASQJC010000263.1:0-12887 GCA_035631255.1 Candidatus Eremiobacteraceae bacterium
TCACGGAGGACATCATGAAATTCAAGAACTTGAAGATCATCACCGCAGCGGCGCTCGCCGCGACGCTCTTGGCAAGCTTATATGCATGCGGCGGCGGTTACGGAAGCAGCGGTAGTGGCAGCGGCGGCGGCGTGTACCAGACCCCGGCACCGACTCCCAAACCGACGATGTGAATGTGACGGGCCGATCGACAAAGGATCGGCCCGGTCATTCAAGCGCCGCCCGGCGCAGCCTTCACACCGTTTGCAACTCTCATTCACACATGCCGGATGAACGAGCGATATGCTCCGATCAAGGAGCCGCTGATATGAATGAGATCACCGCACGCCGCGAGTCCATAGCAGACCTTCCTTGGAAGGTCTGCAGCCGCATACTAGGCGTCGTCCTCACGTCGGATGACTGGTCGGGCGAACGCGCTCACGTCGTCGGCAGGACCGGAATGCATTTCGTCGTCGCCGTGCGCATCGTCGAAGCGACGACGGATGCGGTTCGGTTCCGCTTTATCGCCGACTCGCCCGACCTTCGCCACCCAGTCACCGGCCGGATCGACCTGCACCCGGAAGCCCCGGCATCGACCGCGCTCACGGTCGTCCTCCGAGCGAACCTCGACGAAGAGCTGCCGCACGACCATCTCATGGTCCGCGAAGCGATCTCGTCTCTTGCAGAAGCGCTGGGCCGTACGATTTTGGAGGCCGCGAAGGTGCCGGCAGTCGATGACCACGAGTATGCTGTCAAGGCGCAGTAGTAGTCGACCTGAGGCGGACCTTCGCGGGGGACGCAGCGCGCGGCGCGTAAAAGTCAAACGCATGAGTTCCGAGTCCGGCGGCGATCAAAAGCGCCGGAAGATCCTCGTGGTCGACGACGAGCCGCAGATCGTCGAGGTCCTCGAGAAGTACCTCACCGACGAAGGCTTCGCCGTGCGGAGCGCGTTCGACGGCGCGCAAGCCGTGGAACTCCAGCGGAGCGAGCTTCCGGACCTCATCGTCCTCGATCTCAAGATGCCCGTCATGCAGGGCTTCGAGGCATTCCGCGAGATCCGATCACGCTCGGATGTCCCCATCATCATGCTGACGTCGCGCGGTGACGAAGTCGACCGAGTCGTCGGGCTCGAGCTCGGCGCCGATGACTATATCGCGAAGCCGTTTAGCCCTCGAGAGGTCGTCGCGCGAGTCAAGACTGTTCTACGCCGCGCAGGCGACGCTTCGCCGGCGCCGCACGCGAGCGCGCACGCGACGGTCGAGACACCTATGCGGATCGGCGGTCTCGAAATCGACTCGGCAGAGCATGAGGTCCGCCTGCACGGGCAATCCGTCCACCTCACGCCGACGGAATTCAAGATCCTCGAAGTTCTCTTCACAAGTCCGGGCCGGACGTTCACGCGCACGCAGCTGCTCGATCAAGTAAAGGGCGACGATCTCGAGATCTTCGATCGCACGCTCGATCGTCACATCGCGAACCTCCGCCACAAAATCGAAGAAGATCCGACAAAGCCGCATTACGTCGTCACGGTTTTCGGTATCGGCTATAAGCTCTCGAAAAATCCTTGAACGACCGCACCCGTTCGGATGAGCTCATCCACGATATCCGCAATAGACTCGCCGTCGCACGCGCGAACATCGAAGCGTTCATCGACGGCAAGCTCGAGGCAACGCCCGATCGTCTGAGGATCGTGCTCCAAGCGCTCGATCAGCTAGGGGCGCTGCTCAACGACATCAGACCCGTCGCGAGCGATGCGCCTGAGGTTCAACTCGTCGAAATAGACGTCTGCGAACTTCTCGATCGGGAATATCGCTCTATCGAGCCCGTCGCCGCCGAGCGAGGAGTCTCGGTGTCGGTCTTCCAGTGCCCCGTTCCGCTCGCCGCGTGCAAGCGGTTCACCGGCGATCCGGTGAGGATCGGCCAAATCGTCTCGAACGTGCTCCTCAATGCGGTGCGCTATACCCCGCGTGGCGGGGTCATCCGCATCGATTGCATGCACGAGGCCGATCAGTTACAGATCTCGATATCCGACACCGGGCCAGGAATCGATGAGAAAGAGCGCGACCAGATCTTCCTTCCCGGCGTGCGCGGAAGCGCTGCGCAAACGGTAGCAGGTACCGGTCACGGATTGGCGATCGCGAAGGAGTTCGTCGAAGCGCACGGCGGTACCATTACCGTCGCACCTGGCTTCAAGAAGGGCGCTCGGTTCATCATCAGGCTGCCTGGCAAATTGCTCGCCGGTGCAGCCGCCGCGAACTGCGCGCATTGTGTAGGCTCGGCGACGACGTAAAGCCGGGTCAGCGCGAGATGTGCGGCTCGTCCGTCACCCACGCGAGCTCGATCTGCTCTGCGATCGTCTTGAGCAATTCATCGCCGGTCGCTTCGGCGATCCTTCGCCCGATCGCGGCATCGAACAATTTCCCCAGAGCGCCGAGTGGAGGCTCGTAATCGCCGTCGAGTACGAGCGTACTTGATTTCGGTGTGCTCGCGACAATTCTGAGCGAACCTTGGAAGCTCGGCAGGGCCACGGCGCCGACGGGAACCCACCCGATACTGATGCCGTGCTCGAGGCCTTTCGGATCGTCGAGCGGTGTGAACGAGGCGACCACATCGCGATCGATGGCTAGGTCACTGCTTGCGCCGATAGAATCGAGCGGCGCTCGTAATCGGAGGTCGTGACCTTGCGCGCGTTCTGAATCAGGCAAGCCGGCGAGATAGCTGTCGAAATAAGCGATCGCACGGACCCACGGACAGTGCAGCTCTCTGCTCCGATTCAAGTGCGTCATGTCGGTTCGCTTATTCGAGAACGCACGGAAGTCCGTTGTCGCGTGCGACGAACGTCGAGCGGCTACATTTGCGCCGGTGTTCCGACGACCTTCTGAGGTTCTTCATCGATTCCCGAAGCGCTTGGCGAGACAATTCACGTGTGAAGCGTTGCACGTCGTCGCCCGAGGAGGTGACAAGCGATGGAGAGCACTTCAGAAATCCCTAGCTCGAAAACGAACGCGCCTGTCAGAGTCGATTCGAGCGGCGCCGCCGTCATCGTCGGCATATGGGCGTGGCTATTCACGATCGGCTACCTGCATTTGTCGTTTTGGCAGGGCGTCCTCGCGATCGTCCTCTGGCCCGTTTACCTAGGATGGTCGTTTAGCGTGGTGCACGGTCTATGACGAGTTTGAGCGAACGACTTTACGTCAACTGCCCGTTCGGCAAGACCCCGACGTTTCTCAACTACTATCTCGACCAAATCGCGCGCGAAAGTGACGCGGATGGCGCGATACTTCGACTCGAGGTGCCGCTGTCCACGTTCGGCGTTCCGACCGGCCTCAATATAGCGCGCGACGTCATCGCTCACTTCGCACCACCCGATGAGGCCTACGGGCTGCAACGGACCGCCGTCACGTGGAAACCCGAAGGCGGCGGTCCGTTCCCGACGTTCACAGGTCATTTAAGCGTCGAACAGGACGAGCGCTATGGCAGTTCGTCTCTTCTGCTCGAAGGGTCGTACGAACCGCCGTTCGGCCCCGTCGGCAAAGCCTTCGACGCGGCGCTTGGACGCCGCATCGCAACCGCGACCGCGCACGAGCTGCTCCACGCCCTTCGACGTACGATCGAAGACAGCTGGAATTTGGCCAAGTCGAGTGCCCCACAAACCGATGGAGGCTAGCGAATCATGTCCATGTTCAAGAAGATCCTCGTTCCCGTCGACGGTTCCGATCCTTCCGATGCCGCTGTTTCTCTCGCGATCCGCATCGCACGCGACCAAGATGCGACGATCGTGTTCGTCCACGTGTGCGAAATCGCGAAGATCGCGGCGACGATCGGCGGTCCGGCCATCGGCGTCGATCCGTCGTATGCGTTCGAGGCAGAGCGAGAGTGGGGCGATCAAACATTGCGCCGCGCGCTCGATCGCGCCGGTAACGTCGGAGTGAGTGCCGACACCTGTCTTGAAGAAGGCTCGTCGGTGACGACGATTCTCGATGTCGCCCGCGAGCAGCACGCCGATCTCATCGTCATTGGCAGCCACGGACGCGGCGGTATCGCGCGTGCGGTGCTCGGCAGCGTCGCTGAAGGCCTCCTGCGCCGCTCACACATCCCCGTCATGGTGACGCGCGCGACGCACCCCTGAACCGCCGACGACTAAAAGCAAGCCGCGCCGCCTCATCGAGACGGCGCGGCTTTGTCCAACGGTGGCGCCATTCGACGACGCGCCGCCGGTTAGTGCAGTGGACCGACCGTCGTGACGTACCACAGCTGGCCCACCCAATCAGGCCCGCTCCCAGGACTCGTGGCTGCTTCCAGATTGGCGATAAGACCGGTGACGTTGCGATCACCGATATCCTTGACAGCCATCCATTCGAGGTCGATGTTGTTCGAGTGCGTCAGGTTTCCGAACCCATCGTCGCTGAAATCCGACCGCGCTCCGAGCATGACTCGCTGCTTGAAGAGCGGCTCGAATACGTCGAACGTATACGCCTTGCTCGTCGACGCGCCAAGACCGGCGCCGGCATCGGGATCGTGCCCGAGCTGATATGCGGTGAATATCCCCGGCATCCACCCGCCCATTGGATCCATTTGCGCGTAGTATCCGATCCCGTGATAGGGATCTGTCATGCCGTCGGATATCGGGAAGTGGCCGGCGCTTCCGTAGACACCCGCTTCGAACGGTATCTGCGGCGGCGCGTAGGCGAACCGCCAATCGACGGACCGATCAGTGTCGTTGCTGAAGTCGGTCGCCGTGTTGAGGTCGCCGCTGTTGCCGAGGTAAGCGGCTTCGGCGACGATCCAGTCGTGCGTATACGAGAGTTTCGTGCCCCAACGGTTGGCGCCGAACTCCCAAGCGTGCTCTCCGGACGTCATACCAGTCGTGGAGAAGCCTGCGAGCTCCGACCATTGGCTGTACGGCGACGGTGCCGGCGCTTCGATCTTGCCGATGAATAGGTGGCCGTCGCGGTGGAGCAAGTTGTTGTACGTCACCCACATCGTGTCGGCGAAACCAGGCTGATTACCGTTCACGAGCCATTCCTGCGCGTGGAAGGTCCAGTCGGTGCCGATGAAACCTGATCCATGGATCGCAAAGTTGCCCGTCACGATGTGCGGCGCGCCCTTTGAATCGTAGGTCGGATTTTCGCCGAGCCAGATCGGTATGGCGTGGTGTATCGTGCTGGGATCAAGCGATGAGTATCCGGTTCGCTGGACGTATCGGCCGTAGGCGTTCAGAGCCGGTACGGCCGTATGGCATGTCGAGCAGTCCTCACCGTACGCCTGCGCGAACGGCGGCATCGCTTGAAGCGGCCGGCTGTCGACGATGAAGAAGGTCGCCGCGAATGCGAGCGCTATCGCGGCGATCGCATTTCGGTGCTTCATGGGGTCACGACGACCGTCAAGGCCATGTCCGCATGACCAGGTCCACAGAAGATCTGACAGTGCAGCACGTACGTGCCCGCCTTTTTCGGCGTGAACGTCACGAGGACGACCTTGCCGTTCGGGATGGTCGTCATCGGGATCCCAAGCTCGTCGGACTTGATGCCATGGACGCCGGACGTCGTCGTCAGTCGGAGCGTCGTCGGCTCACCGACCGGAATCGTGATCGTCGACGGCGTGAACTTCCAGTTCGCGACGGCGATGTCGATCGACGGATGCGCGGATGCGGTGGTCGGGGTCATTGCGACGCCTGCAGCCAGCGCCGCAACGAAGGTCAGCCCGATCAGCGTCTTCTTGAAAACTGTAAGCATAGCTGAGTACCTCCGATAGAACTATGTCACTCGGGGGTTCTCATGCCGAGAATGAAGTGTGAAGGTTCTGACTAGATGTTGTTAGAGTCGCAGTCGCCGATTCAGGCGCCGCGCTCCGCCGTCTCGGGTGGGATCTCGACCCAGCGCTCCGCCCACGAAGACAGCGCGCGGATAGTCGCGTCGAGTTCAGTGCCGGCTTCGGTCAGCTCGTACGCGACGCGGATCGGCGAACCCGTGTCGACGGTTCGGCGCAAGACGCCTTGACATTCGAGCTCGCGCAACCGCTCAGTCAACAGCCTATCGGAAAGTCCGGGCACGCTTGCGGCGATCTCGTTGAACCGTTTCGGACCCGACAAAAGGATGCGGATGATCGCGCCGGTCCATCTGCGGCCGACGAGTTCGATCGCCCGGTGAAAGCGGGGGCAGAAGTTCGACAACTCCACCCCGTCCCGCATTTCGCCCTTTTCCGTGCTTGACAATTCGTGCCTCGCCGTAGTACCCTTTCGTCAGTAAGTTACCATAAATAAGTAACAAACGCAATATAAGCGAGGAAAGGCTCTCTCATATGACTACGGCACTACTTATCGCCAGGCTGCTCCTAGGTGGGGCGTTGTTCGCGCACGGCGCGCAAAAACTCTTCGGTTGGTTCGGCGGCTACGGCGTGAAGGGCACGGGCGGATTCATGGAGTCGCTCGGCTTCCGGCCCGGCCCGCTTTTCGCAGTCGCAGCCGGACTCGGCGAAGCCGGCGGCGGTCTTCTCACCGCCCTTGGTCTTGGCGGGCCGATCGGTCCGGCACTCATCATCATGGTGATGATCGTGGCGATCCTCTCGGTGCATGCGCCGAAGGGCTTCTGGGCAGCGAACGGCGGCTACGAGCTCAACACGATGAACGTCGCTGCAGCGCTCACGCTCGCGTTCGTCGGATTCGGCGGCTTCTCGCTCGACGCGGCGTTTGGCATCAGCGACATCTGGAGCGATTCCGCGCGCTGGATCGCCGTCGGCGTCGCGATTCTGCTCGCGCTCGGCAACATGGCTGTGCGCCGGACCGCGCCGACCGCGCAACCGACTGCCTAACTAAGCCGAACCTCAAGCCTAGGCTCGCACGCTACGATAAGGCGCTCCCGTCAGGCCGACGGGTGCGCCTTTTTTCTTCCTTGGGCACAAGTAATGTGGCGGTCGAGCTTTAGCTCGACCGTAGGCCGAGCGAAGCTCGGCACTCGTGCGGAGGATCACCATGAGCGTATCTCATGAGCTCAGTCGTCAGAGCCGGCGTCTATTGCAGATCGGCGTCTTGTTCTTCTTGTTCACGGCGTTCGAAGGTTTCTCGATCCCATATCTGGCGTCGCCGGAGCTCGGGCTTTCCGTTCACCGGCTCGGCGCCTTTTCGGGCGTGTTCTTCCTCGCGTGGGGCTTGATGTGGCCGCAGCTCAACCTCGGCTTGACGACGTCGCGCGTCGCGTTCTGGCTCGCCATCTATTCCGATCTTGCGACCGTCGGTGCGTATATGCTCGCAGCCGTTTGGGGCGCAGGCGGATCGCTCATCCATCTCGCGACGAGTGCTCCGCATGGAACCGCAATGCAAGAAACTATCATACAGATCGTCATATACTCGGCGGCACCGACCGGCATCACTGCGTTCGCGCTCATGCTCTGGGGATTGCGAGGCGACGAACGCGCGCAAGCGGCTTACGGCAGCAGCACGTAACCCGGCAGCGTCAAGAACTCGATGAAGTCATCCGAGAGCGCGACCGTTTCGAAGAGACCGCGAGCCTGCGCGAACTCGGGAGCGGCGAATTCAGCGTCGAGGATCTTGCGCACGTCTGCGCGCGTAAATCTGCCGCGATGCACCCATTGCCAGACCTGAGCGCGCGAGATCTCGGCGGTCGCGACGTCTTCCATGAGGTTGTCGATCGCGGCAGCGCCGGTTCCTGATAGCCACGCCTGAAGGTAGCGGACCCCGACGCTGACGTTCGCATGCAATCCGGCATCGGTTATCGTGCCGCCCGGTACCTCGAAGTGTCGCAGCGGCAACGGGTCTGCGACGATGCGCTCAGACTTGACCTCGAGCTGGTTCGGCCGCTCGCCGAGCTTCGTATCGAACACAGCCTGCGCGACCGGCACGAGATCGGGATGCGCGACCCACGTGCCGTCGAAACCGTCGCCTGACTCGCGCACTTTGTCCTCGCGCACTTTCGCGAGCGCGCGCTCGGTGACATCGGGATCGCGCCTGTTCGGGATGAACGCGGCCATGCCGCCGATCGCGTGCGCACCGCGGCGGTGACACGTCCGCACGAGCAGTTCCGTGTATGCGCGCATGAAGGGCACGGTCATGACGACCTGCGACCGGTCGGGAAGCAGCGCATCCGCCCGGTTGTGGAACTTCTTGATGACGCTGAAGATGTAGTCCCAGCGGCCTGCGTTCAGCCCGGTCGCATGCGGGCCAAGCGCGAACAGTATCTCGTCCATGGCGTAGGCAGCGCCGATCGTCTCGATGAGCACCGTCGCGCGGATGGTGCCGCGCGGAAGGGCGAGCGCATCTTCGGCGAGGCAGAAGGCGTCATTCCAGAGCGCGGCTTCGGCGTGTGCCTCGAGCTTCGGCAAATAGAAATACGGACCGGAGCCTTTTTCGATGAGCGCTCGCGCGTTGTGAAAGAGGTAGAGCGCGAAATCGAAGATCGAAGCGGATATCGGCGCGCCATCGACGTCGACATGGCGCTCGACGAGATGCCAGCCGCGAGGACGGACGACGAGCGTGGCCGGATTTGTGCCGAGACTGTATCGCTTCCCGTCGGTCGAGGTGAACGCGATCGAACCTGCGACCGCGTCGATGAGATTCGCTTGCCCTTCGACGACGTTCGCCCATGTCGGCGAGTTGGCGTCCTCGAAATCGGCCATGAAGACCTTCGCACCGGAGTTGAGCGCGTTGATCATCATCTTCCGCTCGACCGGACCGGTGATCTCGACCCGCCTATCGCGCAAGTCGTGCGGGGCGGGGGGCACGCGCCAGTCGGAGTCGCGGATCTCTCTCGTCGTAGGATCGAAATCGAGATCGGCACCGGAGTCGAGGGCGCGTTGGAGGCGATGACGCGCGTCGAGGATGGCGTCGCGCTTCGGCGCCAACGCGCGGTGGATGTCGGCGACGAATCCGAGAGCGTCGTCTGTGAGGACGCGACTAGCAGCGTCGGTCGCCTGGTCGGGCAGCACTCGTACGGCCATTGCGGTTGTTATACCACGCCCAGGCCTCGAGCACAAATCAAGCCCGAGCCGTCGACTCTCATGTGAAGCCGTCTCCGGTCGAGATAAATCTCGACCGGTCCAATTACTTTCGTCTAAGTGGTATCAGTTATTTTGATTGAACGGATTAGGAATTGGTATTTTACTGATTCTTCTGATTGTGCTAACCTTTCGGAAAAGATCCGAAAAGGAGCAAGCAAGGCCATGGACGACCGCAAGAAACCTGTCGTGACCGAGTGCACGTGCCCCGACGACTGCCACCTCGACCACGAAAATGATTGAGCTCGAGCGCAGCGTCGATACGGCCGATCTCGTCGCTTCGCCGCTGCTTCCGCCCGGCTTCAGCGTTCCGGCCTCACGTTACGAGAAGGCGGGCGCGCGCATGCGCCGGCTCCTCGACACCGAACCGTACTTGTTCGGGCCCGGCGTCTACGACCCGCTCGGCGCGCAGCTCGCGATGTACTACGGCTTCAAAGCGGTGTACTTCTCCGGCTACTCATTTGCGATGGGTCACCTCGGCACGACCGACATGGATCTGTACTCGAGCGTCGAGATCGCCGATGCCGCGCGACGCACGGTCAGTGCATTGCGTAAGTTCCAGCTCACGGCCGCCGTCGGCGATCCGGAAAAGGGCGTCGCCCCGAAACACCTGGACATCCCGCCCCTCGTCGTCGACATGGATGGCGGGTACGGCAATATCTTCAACGTCCAACGGACGACCGAGCTCTTCGTCAACGCCGGCGTCGCTGCCGCGCACATCGAGGATCAGGTACTGCCCAAGCGGTGCGGCCACATCGGCGGAAAGGCGCTCATCCCGGTCGCCGAGATGGTCGGCAAACTGCGGATGGCGCGCAACGTCGCCGACGATCTCGGAGATGATTCGTTCGTCATCATCGCGCGGACGGACGGATTGAGCGCGGTGGACGCGCCCGAATCTCCGCGCGGCATGGCCCTCGCGGTCGAGCGCGGGCTGCGCTACCTCGATACCGGCATCCCCGACCTGCTCTGGTGCGAATTCCCGACATCGGACAGCGAGCCGCTCGAGACGTTCACGTCGGAGATCAAAAAGCGTTTCCCGGCAGCACGCTTCGCCTTCAACTACTCGTCGTCGTTCAAATGGTTCAAGGACGCCCACCCGCTGACGTTCGACGATCTCGCGGCCATGGGCATCAAGTTCTTGTTCATCACGCTTGGCGGCCAGCATGCGGAGAGCTACGGGTTGAGCTGTCTGCTTCAAGACATGCAGGAGCGGCGCGAAGCCGGCTACATCGAATTGCAGCGCAAGGAATGGGCCGAAGGCGCGGACTTCCCGACGAAGAGCCACCACTTCTTCTCGGGTGTTCCGTACCATCATCTCATGGGCAAGCTGTACGACGCCGCGCGCTTGGGCACGGAGTTCGTCGAAGACCTGCCCGAGGATAAGGTCGTCTAACGGGCTTTGCCGAGCTTCGCTCGGCCTACTACAACGGCTTAGTTCAACGGCTTGCGGAGCAGCGCGAGAAACGCGGCAGCCGCACCCGACGGAGGTCCGATATCGCGCCTGCGCGCGACGACGATCGTTTGCGTGACGCGCGGCGCGCCCGCGAGCTTCGCACGATGAAGGACACGCGTCGTCACGTCGCGCTTCACAGCTGACCACGGCAAGAAGGCGATCCCAAGGCCGCGCTCGATCATGCGCTTCGCCGCTTCGATGCTGTCGAGTTCCATCATCCCGCCGACGACGATGCCAAGCCGCAAGAAGAACGCTTGCGTCAGTTCGTAGTAGCTCGACGTCCGGTCGAATAGGATCATCATCTCGTCGGCGAGCTCCGCTGGTTTGACGATGCGTCGCGTCGCGAACCGATGCCGGCGCGGCACGATAAGTACGAGTTCTTCCTCCTGGATCGGCCAGCTGTCAACGTCGGGATGCGCGATCGCGCGCATGAGTCCGAGCTGCACCTCTTCGCGGAGCACCATGCCAATGACGTCTTCTGAATGACCCGTGCGCACGGCGATCTTGACGCCGGGCCGCGACGCGACGAAACGTTGGAGATAGTCGGGGAGCGTGTACGTGCTGACCGCGGGAGCGGCGCCGATGAGCAATCGGCCAAGGTCGCCGGATTTGGAATCGTCGACCGCTTGCTGCCCGTCACGTATCGCGCGAAGCGCGCGCTGCGCGTATGGTACGAAGGCCCGGCCAGATTCCGTGAGCCGCATGCCGCGGCGCGTCCGTTGGAAGAGCTGCTGCCCGAGCGTGCGTTCGAGCGTCTGGAGGCGCGCGGTGAGCGTCGGCTGATTGACGTACAACGCTTTCGCGGCGTGGCTCAAGTTGCCGCGCTCGGCCACCTCGAGAAAGCCTTCGAGGAGTTCCGTCTGCACGAGTCAGTGTTGGGCACGCCAGATAAAAAGCCCCGGTCGATATTCTCGACCGGGGCTCATCCTCGCTAGGATCTAGACGCGTATCAGAGCCTCCAGCCGCCGATCTCGTCTTGTCCGTCGACGCCGCTGCGCGTGTCGGTGAACGATGCGAAGTCGGTGAGCTTCACCCAGATGCCGCCCGTGTAGTCGCCCATGAAGCTTCCGCCGAATCCGTCATTGTCCGGATTCGAGGAGACCGTCGTGAGCCGCTGGCCAGGAGCGAAGTGGGTGCCGCCGTTCTTCGACACCGCGAAGAACGAGTCGTAGCTGAGGTTCGAGGGATCGAGCCGGCGATCGAGCCATGTCACGCCGACGAAACCCTTAGCGTTTGTCGTCAGCCACGGGAAGAACTCGTCGTTCGCCGCGTGCGTGACGCGGACGGGCGAGCTCCACGTGGTGCCGCCGTCGGCCGAATTGACGACGTTCACCTGCATCTGCGCGCCGGTCCAGTTGTAGTACGCCACGTAGATATGATTGTTGAAGGTGCCACCCGAACGGTCGATGTCGATCGGCGGAACGTTCGAGACGCGCTCGCTCGTGTTCGGGAGGCAGCCGTAGAAGGCGCCGCACGAATCAGGGGTGAGGTTCGCCGGCGCTATCTGCTTCGGCATGGTCCACGTGTTGCCGCCGTCGCTCGACTTCGAGAAGTAGATTGCCGCCTTCGTGCCGCCGCAGTCGCTTGTCGGCCCGGTGGCGGAGCAGCGCATCCACGAGAGGTAGACCGTGCCGTCGCTGCCGATCCCAAGGTCGGTGAACTGGTCGATTTCCGGATACGTGACAGCATCGACCATGACGCTCGTAAAGCTCGAGCCGCCGTTCGTCGAGTGCGAGACGACCATCGCGCTGTTCGAGTTCGGATCGAAGCCGGTCGTCGAGATGTACATGGCATCTTTGCGCGGGCTCGTCGCACCGTCGTCGATCTGAAGCCACGGCTTGTCGCAGAACGTGTACGGCGAGATGCCGCTCACTGCAAGCGACGGGCTAGACCACGTGCCGCCGCCGTTCGTCGAATGCTCGATCGCGATATTCGCGACGGTCCCCGACACTTCATCGACGCCGCCGATGAAGGCTTCCCCAGACGTGTTGTAGCCGACGATGGGATCACCGACGCCGCCGCTGCCAGCGAGTGCGCCGAGGCACGTGTGGTTCCACGTCGCGCCGCCGTCTTTCGACGCGAAGAAACCTTGCGTCGTCGGACAATTGTAGTCGTTGCCGCCGCTGAGCATCTGCGCGGCTTTCACCGGGTTGGCGGCCATCGGCGTCTCGTTGACCGGATTACCGCCTTCGGATGCGCGGACATTGGGAACCGCGCACGGCGCCGGCGTGCAAGTGAGTAGCTCGCCGAGCGTCGGCTGATAAGAGAACGGGAGCCTATATCTGCCCGAACGGAGGGCTTGCGCCACGAGAACGCTGCCCGAAAGCGGGCTGTTGCGCATGCCAGGGACCATGTTCTGCGGCGTGTGTCGGACAACGCCGAACGACGTCGCATGCATTTGCAAAACGCTTGCGACCACTGCCGCAATCATCGCATACATCTTGAT
>DASQJC010000264.1:0-7397 GCA_035631255.1 Candidatus Eremiobacteraceae bacterium
CGGCATGGGCGGCGGCGGAGGCGCGTCGGGCGGATGGTGAAGCGCGAAGTGCACCACATCGAGCCTGAACGGATCGTCCGCGCGATCGTCGATGCGGAGCGCAATACGACCGGCCAGATCCGCGTGTCGATCGCTCCGCGTCCGTGGGGCAGCGTTCGCAAGGCGGCGGAGCGCGAGTTCGTCCGGCTCGGCATGACAAAGACGCCGCATCGCAACGGCGTGCTCATCTTCGTCGTGCCGTCGCGCAGAGAGTTCGTCATCCTCGGCGATGAGGCGCTCCATCATCGCGTCGGTCAAGAGTTCTGGGATCGTGTCGCCGCGGCGATGTCGGAGAGGATCCAAAGCGGCAACCTCACCGACGGCATCGTCCACGGCATCGAAACTGTAGCGGTCGAGCTTTAGCTCGACCTTCTAGTCGCGCTCAGACGCGCGCGACCACCACACGAGATAGATTGCCGGGATGAGGAAGACAGCGTCGCGGACGACCGTCCACCACGTGGCGGGTGCGGTGTCGGCCGATCCAAAGCAGCCGCATGAGACATGCAGCCCGCGCGCGACGACCGACGCGACGACACCGATGAAGATGAGCAGCATCGCCGACACGACGATGGACGTCGTCTCCAACAGCCATCCGCCGATGAGATAGACGCCGAGCAGCACTTCGAATGGCGGCAGCGCGATCGATGCGACGGCGACGAGGACCGGAGGTAGTCCTAAACCGAAACCGGTGATCGTCGCCGCAAGATCCGACGCGTGTCCGATCTTGAGCGCCCCGGCGGCCAAGAAAATAAGCCCGAGCGCGATTCGCGCGATAAGAGGAGCGATATGAGCACGCGGTCCGAACGCCGCCGACAACAGCGCAGTCAAGGCGATTCCCCCAAGAAGATGAGCGGCGGCACGATCGCGGTTATCGTCCTCGTGGTCGCCATGATCGGCATCATCGCATACGCCATCGTGCAGCGCAACAATCAGGTCAGCGGCGCGGCGGTGAACCCGAATGCGATCCCGTCGATACCGCCTCCGGCGAAGGTCGGAACGAAGGCGCCGGGATTCTCCGTGCAAACGCCGCACGGTCTCGTGACGTCCGCCTCGTACGCGGGCCAGCCGTACATGCTCGAGATCTTCGCGACGTGGTGCCCGCACTGCCAACGCATGACGACCGTCCTACGCGACATCCGCAAGCGGTTCCCGCTCGATAAGCTCGGCATGGTCTCGGTGACCGGATCTCCAGACAGCAGTCAGAGCACGCCCGACAACTTGATTCCGGAGAACCAAGCAGACGTCGACGCATTCGACGCGCAATTCAAAGTGACGTGGCCAGCCGTTTTCGACAAAGACCTTATCGTCGCGAAGACGTGGGGCTTCTCCGGATTCCCCGGCATCTACATCGTCGACGCCAAGGGGATGATCAGGTACGAGCATAGCGGCGAGGTCGACGAGAAGACGCTCGTCGCAGAGATCCAAAAAGCGGGCGGATAAACCGCTGCGGTCGATCAGGGATGCAGGTATTTCGCGAACCAGTCGGCGCCGATGTGCAGCCGCTCGACGCGATGGATCGGCTCGCCCGTCCGCGATAGGTCGTGATTCTCGCGCGGAAAGTCGACGTACTCGACGGTGCGTCCGAGGATCTTGAGCGCCGAGTAGACCTGGAGCGTCTCACCGATCGGCGTGCGTATGTCGTTGTCGCTGTGGAGCAACATGAGCGGCGTGTGTATCTTGTCGACGTAGGCCGACGGCGAAACGCGCCAATTCTGTTGGAAATGATCCCACGGGTTGCCCCACGAGTATTTCGGATCGAACGACACGTTGATATCGCCCGCGAGCCACTGCGTCGTCATGTTCACAGCTGGGCGTTCTGAGATCGCCGCTTTGAACCGGTCGGTGTGCTCGATGACCCAGAGCGTGGCGTAGCCGCCGTAGCTGCCGCCCGACACGCCGAGCCGATTCGCGTCGACATCCGGCCGCTGTACGACCGCATCCATGACGCGCATCTCATCGTCGAACATCGCATCGCCCCAGCTCAAGTTGAGCGCCGACTGGAACAGATGACCAAACCCGGGGCTGCCGCGCGGATCGGCGTAGACGACGTTGTAACCCTGTGCGGCGAGAAACTGGAACTCGTCGAAATACGCGTTGCCGAACTCCGTTCCAGGTCCGCCGTGGATATCGAGGATCGTCGGGTAGCGTCGGCCGGCTACAGCGTTCGGCGGCCGCATTACCCAATAGTGGACGTGATAGCCGGCGTTATCGACGATCTCGTATTCTTGCGGCGTCGAGAGCGAGACGGATGAGAGATAGGTGCCGTTGAGGTTGGTCAGCCGTTTCGCCACGCCGCCGTTGGTGTCGACGACGTAGAGCTCGCTCGGGTGCGTCGCATCGGAGGCGACGAATGCGGCTTTCGAGCCGTCGTCGCTCATCGAGCACTCGAGTATCTCGCGATCTCCGCCGGCGATAGTCGTCGGCGATCCAGTCCGCGCGTCGTACTTGACGAGAGCAGATGCGCCAGGTTTGCTCACGATAGCGAGATACCAACGATCGCTCGGACCGAGAAGAGGTCCGCACCCGGCTCCGCCTTCAGTCATGTCGGTGATGACGGCGTCGCCCCACGAGAGCGTGTCGGGCGGCACGACCTCGCGCTGTGCCGAACCATCGAGCGCGGTGTACGCGAGCGCCGAGTAGCCCGACGGATCGTGCGTCACTTGCTTGAAGAAGTAGATGCCCTTGCCGTCGCCCGACCACGTCGGTTGGTTGTTGCCGACCGGCGCGAGCGGGATCTTGCGCGCAGCGCCGCCCGATGACGACATCACGTAAAGGTCGTTGCGTAACCCGTACGGATCGTCGCCATGCAGCGTGCCGAATGCGATCTGCTTGTCGTCGGGCGACCACACCGCGCCTTGTTCCGACCATTGATGGCCCGAAGTGAGCGCGCGCTGTCCGCTGCCGTCCGCCGCCATCACCCAAAGGTGGACGTGCTTGTCGTACGTCTTGCCTTGACCATTGGCTTCGAAGCTCCGCACCGTGATGATGCGGACGTCGCTCGTCTTCTGGTCATCCGTCGGCGTGAAACCCGCCGCCTTGAAATCGATATGCGCCGGCGGCTGCGGGTCTGTCGTCACCGACGAGAACAAGATGCGCGATCCGTCGTGCGAGTACGTCGGTCCGAACGCGCCGTTTGGAAGATCGGTCAGCTTCTGCGCTTCGCCGCCGCTCAGCGAGATGCGATAGATCTGTCCTTTGTCGCCGCGCCCGCTGTCGAAAGCGAGCCACTTGTCGTCGGGGGACCAGGCCGGGTCGGCGTCGCTGTCGCCTTGGGTCAACTGCCATGTGTGGCCGGTCGCGACGTCGGCGACCCAGATGTCGGTCAGATACGTATCCTTCTGACCACTCATCTTCGAGACGACGTATGCGATCCGCGATCCGTCGTGCGACATGATGGCCGACGAAACAGTGCGCAGCAAGAAGAGGTCTTCCGCTTTCACAAGTCGCGTCGCTGCGGCGGATGGCGTCGCGAGCGCGCAGATAGAAATGAACGAAAAAAACGCGGCGATCGCGAGGATGATGGAACGGCGCATCGGATTTCGCTTCCTTTCGTCGCGGCCGGACGGACGCGCGACGGCGCCTTCGCTTCTCCGCGGTGCGGGGCGGACCTGTGCGCAGCCCCATCGAACACGCGCCCATGAGCCGCGCCGGCACGGCGAGCGACGCGTACGCACCGGGTGATACCGTCGCGCTTTTCATTCCGTGCTTCATCGACGTCCTGTTCCCGTCAGTGGGAAAAGCGGTCGTCTCGATATTCGAGCGGCTCGGCGTCAACCTCGACTATCCTGCAGAACAGACCTGTTGCGGCCAGCCGGCGTTCAACGGCGGTCATCGCAAAGAGGCGCTGGCGCTCGCATCGCGCTTCGCCGACATTTTCGAAGATTTCAAGTGGATCGTCGTGCCGTCGGGATCGTGCGGTGCGATGACCAAGCGTTTTTACTCGACGCTCGACCCGGACGGCAAAGCCGCGACCGTCGGCAAACGCGTCTACGACCTCGCGACGTTTCTCGTCGAGGTCCTCGGCATCGTCGACGTCGGTGCGCGATTTCCGCATTCCGTGACGATGCTCGACGGATGCCACGGCCGGCGCGAGCTCGGCTGCACGGATCCGGCGCGCCGCCTATTGCGAGCTGTCGGCGGCATCGATTACCGCGAGCTCCCGGCGATCGAAGAATGCTGCGGTTTCGGCGGCTTGTTCAGCGTCAAGTTCGATCAGCTCTCGACCTCGATGGGCTCGGCGAAGTGCTCGAACATACTTGTGACAGACGCGGAATATCTCGTCTCCGGCGACTCGAGCTGTCTCATGCACGTCGGCGGCATGCTCGACCATCGCGGCTCGAACGTCAAGACGCTCCACCTCGCCGAAGTGCTGGCAAGCCGATGATAGCGGTGCGCGCATGACCATCCACTTCGACCGCAAGCAGGTCCACGACGACCTGCATAGGCCGAACGCGCCGCCGGTGCTCGAGTCGACGATGCGCCGCGCGGTCGAACACAAGCATGAAGCGCAATCGCAGATCGCATGGGAGGAGCTGCGCGAGCGCGCGCACGCGATCAAGAAGTTCTCGATCGAACACCTCGACGATATGCTCGTCCGATTCGAGCGCGAGTTCATAGCGCGCGGCGGTCAAGTGCTGTGGGCACAGACGGCCGACGAGGCGGCCTCGCGCTTTCTCGATATCTGCCGGAAACACGGCGCGAAGTCCGTCGTCAAAGGCAAGTCGATGGTATCGGAAGAGCTCGAGCTCAACGCGCGGCTCACGGCGGCCGGCATCGAGCCGGTCGAGACTGATCTCGGCGAGTACATCGTACAGCTCGCAGGCGAACGGCCGTCGCACATCATCGCGCCCGCGATCCACATGTCGCGTCAAGACGTCGGATCGCTCTTCGAGCGGAAGCTGAAGATCGAGTACACCGACGACCCCGAGACGCTGAGCGAGATCGCGCGTCTTCGCCTGCGACGGCGGTACCTCGAAGCCGGCGTCGGGATGACAGGTGCGAACTTCGGCGTCGCGGAGACCGGCACGGTGGTCGTCGTGGAGAACGAAGGCAACGGGGGGTTATCATCGCAGGCGCCGCCGGTGCAGATCGTCATCATGGGGATCGAGAAGGTCATCCCGACGCTGGACGATCTCGCGCTCTTCCTCCAGCTGCTCGCGCGCTCGGGCACCGGTCAGAAGATGACGACGTACGTGCACCATTTTCTCGGCCCGGTTGCAGGTCGCACCGCGTACTGCATCTTCGTCGATGCGGGCCGCACCGAATTGCTCGCCGATCCCGTCGCGCGCGAATCGCTCTACTGCATCCGTTGCGGCGCGTGCCTGAACGTGTGCCCGATCTATCGGCGCGTCGGCGGCGACGCATACGGGTGGGTCTATCCGGGCCCGATCGGTTCGGTGATCACGCCATCGATGGTCGGCATCGACGACGCCGGCGAGCTTCCATTCGCGTCGACGCTCTGCGGCGCGTGCGCCGAAGAATGCCCGGTGAAGATCGACCTGCCGCACATGCTCGTCCATCAACGCGCCAAAGCGGTCGATGAAGGCGCAGCATCCTCGCCGATCGAGAACGCACTCGTGTCATCGTGGGCGCGAGCGATGTCATCGGTGCGCGGTTATTCGTATGCCGTCGGAGCGGCGCGCATCGCAAACGCAGCTTCATCGATATTGCCTTGGATCTCGTCGTCGGCGCGGGCGTGGTCGAAGGAGCGTTCGATCCCGAAGGTCGCATCGACGACCTTCAAAGACTGGTGGAGCGAGCGATGAACGACGACTCGAGCCGAGCTCGCTTCCTCGCGCGCGTGAGCGAGGCGCTCGGTCGCAACGCGGTGGTGATGGATCCGCCGGTGCGACCGTCGACCGCCGCTTCGCCGCCGCTCGAAGAGGAAGCATCGCGTGACCTGCTCGCCCTTGCCGAACGTTTTCGCGACGAGCTCGCTGCGGTCTCGGGCGACACCGTTTTCGTGTCAGACGCAGATGCGGTCGACGCGGAGATCGCGCGCATCGTGCGATCGCGCAGCCTCGGCCCGATTTCGAGCGATGTCGCCAAGTCAGATTATGCCGTTCTGCGCGCCGAAGCGCTCATCGCCGATACCGGTTCCGCCATAATCATCGAACGGACCGCGGATCGACGGCTCGCGCCATATATGCCAAGAACTTGCATAATCGTCGCCGATGCCGCGTCCCTGCACCCGACGATGTCGAGCGCTTCGCTCGCCGCACTGCATGCAGCAGCGCGTCAAGGCGATAAGGGCGAAGCCGTTATCATCACCGGACCTGCGCGGACAGCGGACATCGAAAAGACGCTCGTGCTTGGCGCGCACGGTCCAAGACATCTCACGGTCATCATCGCCGGGGTCTCACCTGACGATGAAAGCTTGTCGCCATGATCGGCGACGTCAAAGGCAAATCGATTCTCGTCATCGGCGGCACGCGCGGCATCGGCCTTGCGATCGCGCGCAGGATGGTCGAGAGCGGGGCATTCGTCGGCATAACGGGCAGAGATCGCAAAACGACAGAGGGCGTCGCGAAGTCGCTGGGCGCTAACGCGGCCGGTTACGCGTTGGACGTGACCGATCACAGAGCGATCGACGATGTGGTCAGACGCTTCGACGCCGAACGAAACGGTGCAGACGGTGTCGTCTACAGTGCCGGCATCAGTCCGGCGTTCACATCAGGCGAGAAGCTCGATGTCGCTGACTGGGATTCGATCCTCAACGTCAATCTGACCGGCGCTTTCGTCGCGTCGACGGCGTTCGCTCGTCACGCGATCGAACGCGACCGCGCGGGCTCGATCGTCCTCGTCGGCTCGATCGCGGGAACGGCCGGGGCCGCGCGCCTCACCGCTTATTCCGTATCCAAAGCCGGTCTCATCGGACTCGCGAAATCGCTCGCGCTCGATTGGGCGCGCTACAAAATCCGCGTAAACGTGCTCGCGCCCGGTTGGGTCGAGACCGACATGACGACTGGCGTTCGTTCGAGCGATTCGCTTTCGAACTGGATCAAATCGCGCACGCCACAAGGGCGGATGGCGAAACCGGAAGAGATCGCTGACATGGCTGCGTTCTTGGTCTCGGACAGCGCGTCATTCGCGACCGGCGCCGTCTTCACGCTCGATGGCGGCTGGACGTCAGGATAGGTCTTAGTACTTCTCGACTTTTGGATCGACGTCGTCGGACCAGCGCAGGATGCCGCCTTCGAGATTGCGAGCATTCGCGAAACCGTTGCGCCGCAAGAACTCGACGGCGCGAGCGCTGCGCGATCCGGAGCGGCAGTAGACGATCGTCTCTGCTTTCGGATCGAGCTCCCCGATCCGATCGGACAATTCGTGGAGCGGGATCCATTTCGTGTACGGTAACG
>DASQJC010000265.1:0-4257 GCA_035631255.1 Candidatus Eremiobacteraceae bacterium
ACTACCTCATCCGGCGCATTCTCGGGCTTGTGCCGTTGCTCATCGGCATCTCGATGATCTCGTTCGCCATGATGTTCATGGCGCCGGGCGGTCCGACGTCGGTGTTCCTCGCGAGCTCGCATCCGATGTCGCCGGTCGAGATCGCGAACATCCGCCATAACCTCGGCCTCGACAAGCCGTGGTACGTCCAGTACGTCCTGTGGCTCGGCAACTTGCTGCACGGCGATTTCGGCTACTCGTTCACCGACGGCCGTCCGGTCCTCACGAAGATCCTTGAGAAAGTCCCGGTCACCGCGCTCCTCATCGGCGTCTCGTTTTTCTTCACCATCCTAATCGCGATCCCGACCGCGATCTACTCGGCCGTCCACAAGAACTCGCTTTTCGACTACATCGCCACGGCCCTCGCGTTCATCGGCTACGGCGCGCCGACGTTCTGGCTCGGCATCGAGCTCATACAGCTGTTCTCAGTGAAATGGCATCTGTTGCCGGATTCGGGCCTCACCTCGATCGATGCGACCGGCCTCGACCTCGGTGACCGCATCCGTCATTTGATATTGCCGGTCGCGACATTGACGTTCGTCAGCCTCGCGAGCTGGATACGATTCCAGCGCTCGTCGATGCTCGAGGTGCTCGGCGAAGACTACATCCGCACGGCGGCTGCGAAAGGACTATCGCGCAACACCGTCATCTTCAAACACGCTTTCCGCAACGCGCTCCTGCCGCTCATCACGCTGCTCGGTCTCTACTTGCCGGCGCTGCTCACCGGCGCGTACTTCGTCGAGATCGTCTTCACGATTCCCGGAATGGGCTACCTCGGCCTCACCGCGATCTTCGAGCGCGACTATCCGACCGTCATGGGGACGACGGTCATCTCGGCCATCCTCGTCGTGATCGGCAACCTCTTAGCGGACATCGGTTACGCCGCTGCCGATCCGAGGATCCGTTATGACTAACGTGCCGGTACCGGTGAAGGCCGATGCCGATGACCTCATGCCGCATGTCTCGATGCTTGCGGACGTGTGGCGGCGTTTCCGGCGCAACCGGATCGCGATCTTAGGTCTCGTGCTCGTCATCCTGCTCGTGCTCGCCGCGATCTTCGCGCCGCTGCTCTCGCATTACGATCCCAACGCGATCGACACGTCGATCATGGGGACGCCGCAAGCGCCGTCGTTCGTCCATCTCTTCGGCACGGATGACGACGGACGCGACTACTTCGCCCGCATGCTCTACGGCGCGCGCATATCGCTCGAGGTCGGCTTCTCGGCGATGATCATCGCGATCACGTTCGGCACGTTCTATGGCGCAGTGTCGGGCTATTTCGGCGGCCTCACCGACTCGGTCCTAATGCGCTTCGTCGACATGATGCTCTCGTTCCCGACGTTCTTCCTCATACTTGCGGTCGAGGCATTGACGAACAACTTCAGCATCATCGTCATCATGCTCGTCATCGGACTGCTCTCGTGGATGAGCGTCGCGCGGCTCGTGCGCGGCCAGATCCTCAGCTTGCGCGAGCGCGATTATATCTCGGCTGCGAAAGCCGTCGGCGCGCCGGATGGCCGCATCATGTGGCGCCACTTGCTGCCGAACGCGCTCGCGCCGGTCATCGTCGCTGCGACGCTCGCGATCGGCAACAACATCCTCACCGAGTCGGCGCTCTCTTACCTCGGCCTCGGCGTCCAACCGCCGACCGCGAGCTGGGGCAACAGCCTGCAAAAGGCGCTCGATCCGGACGTGATCGGCGCGCCGTGGCTGACGTTCATCCCAGGGTTGTTGATCGTCATCACGGTCATGGCGTTCAACCTCGTCGGTGAGGGCCTGCGCGATGCGCTCGACCCGCGTTCTTCAGGCGGACGCGCATAGGAAACTAAGGAAAATGCACGGTATTCTAGCTGCCATGTCCGCGTTGCCGATCCGAGGTATACGGTAACCTCTGATGTCATTGCTTGCTGTCAAGGACCTGCGGGTCACGTTCGCGACCGACGACGGCATCGTCCGCGCCGTCAACGGGCTGTCGTTCGATCTCGCGCCAGGCGAGACGCTCGGCATCGTCGGCGAATCAGGATCCGGCAAGAGCGTCACCGCGCTGTCGATCATGCGGCTCATCGCATCGCCGCCAGGACAGATCGAGAACGGCAAGATCATCTTCAAGGATCAGGATCTGCTGCAAGTCGGCGAACAGCAGATGCGGACGATCCGCGGCAACAAGATCTCGATGATCTTCCAAGACCCGATGACGAGCCTCAATCCGGTGCTCACGATCGGCGATCAGATCACGGAGACGATCGTCCTCCACCAGCACAAGACGAAGGCGGAGGCACGCAGGCGCGCGATCGAGATGCTCGACCTCGTGCGCATCCCCGACGCGGCGAAACGCCTCGACGAATATCCGCACCAATTCTCGGGCGGCATGCGCCAGCGTGTCATGATCGCGATGGCGCTCTCATGCGATCCGGAGCTGCTCATCGCCGACGAGCCGACGACCGCGCTCGACGTGACGATCCAAGCGCAGATCCTCGATCTCATGCGCGACCTGCAGAAGCGCCTCAATTCCGCGATCATCATGATCACGCACGATCTCGGCGTCGTCGCCGAGGTGTGCGAGAACGTCCTCGTCATGTACGGCGGAAACATGGTCGAGTACGGCACAGCCGATCAGATCTTCAATTCGCCGAAGCATCCGTACACGTGGGGCCTGCTCGACTCGCTGCCGCGCCTCGACGAGAAGGGGCGCCGCCGGCTCGTGCCGATCGAAGGGCAGCCGCCGAACCTGCTCAAGCTGCCGACGGGGTGTTCGTTCGCGGCGCGCTGCAGGTACGCGAAACCGAAGCATTTCGAGTCGGAACCGCCGCTCATCGATTTCGGCGACACGCATGTCGCGCGATGCTGGCTCTACGAAACCGACAAATCGCTCGACGTTCGCCAACTGCGCGCAGAAGCTGCGGTCAAAGAAGTCGCGGCGGCCGAGGCGTTCATAGCCGAAGGAAAGGCAGCCAAAGCCGATGGCAGCTGAGCTGAAGCAGACGGCGCCGTCGGACTCAAAGGCGCTCGTCGAAGTCGAGGGCGTCACGAAATATTTCCCGATCACCGCGGGCGTGTTCTCGCGCCACGTCGCAGACGTCAAAGCGGTCGACGGCGTCTCGTTCAGCATCAAGCGCGGCGAGACGCTCGGACTCGTCGGCGAATCGGGTTCCGGCAAGACGACGATCGGACGCTGCATCCTGCGCCTGCTCGAACCGACGACCGGCTCGATCCGTTTCGGCGGCGAAGATATCACGAAGATCGACGGCAAATCGATGCGCGCAAAGCGCAAAGAGATGCAGATTATCTTCCAGGACCCGTACGCTTCGCTCAACCCGCGGATGACCGTCGGCGACATCATCGCCGAGCCGCTCCAGATCCACAAGCTCGCGAAAGGTCCCGAAGTCGACGCGAAGGTGAACGACCTGCTGCGCACTGTCGGCCTCTCGCCGTATCACGCGAACCGCTACCCGCACGAATTCTCCGGCGGTCAACGCCAGCGCATCGGCGTCGCCCGTGCGCTCGCGGTGAGTCCGAAATTCATCGTCGCCGATGAACCTGTCTCGGCGCTCGACGTCTCGATCCAAGCGCAAGTCGTCAATCTCTTACAGGATCTGCAGCAGCAGTTCGGCTTGACATATCTTTTCATCGCACACGATCTTTCGGTCGTGCGTCATATCTCCGATCGCGTCGCCGTCATGTACGTCGGCAAGATCATGGAGCTCGCCGATCGAGACTCGCTCTACGAGAAGCCGCTCCATCCGTACACGCAATCTCTGCTGTCGGCGATCCCGATACCCGATCCACGCTCTGACGCGCGGCGCGAGCGAATCATCCTCGAAGGCGACATCCCGTCGCCGGTGAGGCCGCCAAGCGGCTGTCGATTCCATACGCGATGCCCGATTGCGTACGAAAGGTGCAAGGTCGAAGTACCGGAGCTCTTGAACTACGGCGACCACTTCGTGGCATGCCACAAAGTACAAGAGCTGGGCGGAGCGCAACCGTCGATCAAAGCGGGCGCGGCGACCGGTTCGAAAACGCCCTAGTTTAGACACTCCAACTTCTTAGAGCACGAGTCATGTTCGCAGCAGCGCTTATCGCGGCAGCCCTCATCCACACCACAGGACCGTCGCCCGCCGCGCAATTGGCCGCCGCGCAGCGCGCGGCCGCGTTTCACGTCTTGCTGCTGCCTTCGAGCACACAACTGGTCCACGCGGATGCTTCTAAAGACGGTACCGA
>DASQJC010000266.1:0-3180 GCA_035631255.1 Candidatus Eremiobacteraceae bacterium
TCATCCGCTGCGCCATCTTCTCGCGACGCACGACGGACGACAGGTCAGGGAGTGGTCGCAGACGCTCGCGAGCGACCAGCGCATCACGTATCTCGATCCGGTCACCGCGCATCTCGTCGCCGGCGGCGACACGTTCTACCGCGGCCTGCGGTTCGGCCAGCTCCGTCGCCTACAGTTCGATCTCGAGACGCTCGACGTCTACCCCGACCGCGACGACGCGGCGATCTGTATCATCGCGGTGCGCGACGATGACGGATTCGAACGCGTGCTCGCGCTCGACGAATTCCCGAACGAAGCATCGATGATAGCCGAATTCGCACGCATCATGCGCGAACGCGACCCCGACATCATCGAAGGTCACAACGTCTTCAACTTCGATCTCTGGTATTTGCACGAGCGTGCGCGCCGGTTCGGCGTGCCGCTCATCCTCGGGCGCGACGGCCGGACGCCGCTCTGGCTTGACGAATCGATCCGTCGATCGGTTCCGGCGGGCATGTCGTGCAAGTATTATCGCATCGAAGGCAGGCAGATCGTCGATACGTTCCTCGGCGTCATGCGTTGGGATGTCGGCCGCAAGCTGCCGAACTATAAGCTGAAGCAGGTCGTCCGGCACCTCGGCATCGGCGACGAGTCGCGCGCGATGGTCGACGCGGCGAATATGCGAGCGCTATGGAACGATCCGCGGCAGCGTGCGCAGCTGAAAGCGTATTGCCTCGATGATACGCGCGATACGGCGCGGCTGTCGGCGCTCGTCACGCCGAACGAATTCTACCAAGTGCAGATGGTGCCGGAGTCACTCCAGGGGCTCGCCTTTGTCGGCATCGGGAGCCGGATAGAGCGGCTCATGGTCCGCGCGTATCTGCGCGCGAACCACTCGATCCCCCGGCCGCGACCGACTGCCCCGACCGAAGGCGGTTTCACCGCGGCGTTCGCGACCGGCGTGTTCCGCGATGTCGCGAAGTGCGACGTCGAAAGCCTTTATCCGTCGCTCATGATCGCGCGCGGCATCCGGCCTGAGGACGACGACCTCGACGTCTTTTTGCCGATGCTCGCCGAACTGCGGAGCAGACGCGTGGATGTCAAGCGCGCGTCCGCATCGGCGCTCGCCGAGGATCGTGCCGACGACCATCGTGCGGCCGACGGCCTGCAGAACGCGCTCAAGATACTCGTGAATTCGTTCTACGGCTTTCTCGGCACGAACGGTCTGCACTTCAACGATCCGGCCGCGGCGGGGCGCGTGACGGAAGCGGGCCGCGGCGTCATGATGCGCATCGTCGAAGAGCTGCGCACCTCAGGCGCGACCGTCATCGAAGCGGATACCGACGGCGCGTACTTCGTAACGCCATACGGCGCGGATCCGGAGGCGCTCGTCGAACGCGTCGGCGCGACGCTCGGCGATGGGCTGAACCTCGTGTTCGAAGAACGTTATAGCGCGATGCTGTCGCTCAAGGCGAAGAACTACGCGCTCGCGCGCAAAGACGGAACGCTCGTCATGCGCGGGTCGGCGTTGCGTTCCTCCCGCGACGAGCCGTTCGGCCGCGCGCTCATGCGCGAGATAGTATCGGCGCTGTTCGCCGGGCAACCTGAATCGATCGAGCGGATCGTCGAATCGACGATCGCCGCGGTGAAGGGCGGCTCGATGGGCGTCGACGAGTTCGCGCGGCGAGAATCGGTCACGTCGAAGACCTTCAACGCCCCTGCCAACCGCCGCCTCGCGCAGGCGCTTGCCAAGCGCGGCGTCGCGATCGGCGACAAAGTTCGCATCTACCAGCGCAGCGACGGGGAGCTGACCCTCGCCGAGGAGTATGCCGACGACGAGGACCGCGAATATCTCTTGCGGCGCGTCGAAGATTTCGTGGCACGATTCGGCGAGATCATCCCGATCGAGGCGAGGCGCGCGGCGAGCAAGGATCCCGACCAGCTCACTCTACTATAGAAAGGCCCGTCTCATGAGCGATGCCGTCCGCGAAGCCGGACACGAGCTCGCCAATCAGCTGTCGACCGTCCTCGCGCTCGCCGACCTCGAACGCAGGCGAGCGGAGCGCAGCGGCGGCGATACCGAGACCTTCGTGACGATCGCCGATAGCGTCCGCAAAGCGGCGCTGACTGCCGACGTCTTGTCTGCATCGTCGCGTGATCTGCGCTACTTGCGAAAGGCGCACGGCGAGTCGGAGCCGTTGCTGAAAGAACTCGAAACGCTGTGCGAACGCGACGGCATTCCCTTGATCGAGCGCGACACCGCGCGGTTCTTGTCGGTCATGGTGAGCGCGATGCTTGCGGGGAGCATCCTCGAGCTCGGCACCGCGTACGGCTATTCGGCTTTATGCATGGCAAAGGCCCAGCCGGAGACGGGGCGCATCTGGACCATCGACCCGGACAAGCAGCGGACGTCGATAGCACGATCGTTCTTCGAGCGCGTCGGCGTGGCGGACCGCATCGAGATCATCGAACAGCCGGCGCTCGACGTGCTGCCGAAGCTCGCGCAACGCCAGTACGATATCGTCTTCATCGACGCGCTGAAGGAGGAGTACGCCGACTATCTACGGCTGACGCTGCCGCACCTGAAGCGCTCCGGGCTCGTGATCGTCGACAACCTCTTGTGGCACCATCGCGTCGCCGTGCCTGAGGCGGACACGGATGAGGAATCGACGAAATCGATCCGCCGCTTCAACAGGGCGTTCTTGTCGCACCCGGATCTCAACGCCGTCATATTGCCGATCGGCGATGGCGTCGGGGTCGGCGCGAAGACGAGGTGACCCTAGACATGACCCGCATGCGCCGCACGCTTTTCACAGCCGCTGCTTCAATCGTCTTGTGCGGCGCCGCGCCAGACGCGTCGCCGTCGCCGTCCCCTTCGACGACCGTGCCTCCTGGCGCCGGCGCACTCATCGCATCGCCGCCGGTCGTTGTTCCTCGGGCGCCCGGATTCTTCGACTACATGACCGTCGACGGTGACTATCGCCGCCTGCTGGTCGCGCACGCGAGCGAGAACCAGCTCTCGATCATCGACGTCGATGACGGGTCGGTTGCGGCGGCGGTCGATCTGGGCAAGAACACGGGCGGCGCCGGCGTGGCGGTCGACGTGCGCGACGGAAAATATTTCGTCGGAACCGCGGCGAACCGCGTCGTCGACATCAACCGTAAGAACATGGTGCTCCAGCAGTACATCACGCTGCCCGG
>DASQJC010000267.1:0-11117 GCA_035631255.1 Candidatus Eremiobacteraceae bacterium
ACCCGATGAGGAATTGCATCGATTGCAGCGTTTCGTACGAGCTGCACGTGCCGGCGGGCGCGCACGTGACAGTTTCGAGTGCGAGCGGCGACGTCGACGTCCGCGGCATCAGCGGTCCGGTGCGCGTCAGTGCGACGAGCGGCGATGTCGAGATCCACGACGTCGGCGGACAAGTGAGCGTGCAATCTTCGAGCGGCGACATCACCACCTCGAATCTCGCGTCGTCGCTCGATGCGTTCACCGCCTCGGGCGACATCGACGCCAAGGATCTTACCGGCGACGCGTCGCTCGGAACGGATTCTGGCTCGGTCGACGCATCGTTCGACCGCATGACCGCAGTCCATCAAGTGCGCATGAACAGCGCGAGCGGCGATGTTTCGATCACCGTGCCTCGAGGTGCCGGGTTCACGATCGACGCTTCGACGAGCTCTGGTTCGATGGACAGCAATCTCAAACTGCCGATCCACGAACGTGACTCAGGCGCGACGGTACACGCGCAAGTCGGCAGCGGAAGCACGAACGTGCAGCTCGAGACGTCGAGCGGCGACATCGACGTCAAGATGCTCTAGCGTTTGAAAATTGAGCGGTCGACCTTAATGGTCGACCGCCGCGGTCTCACAGTTCTGCATCACATCGCGTTCGTAGCGTCCCACTAAAGGAAGCGCAACGCGTCGCGCGAACATCGCAAGTATTATGGAGACCCCTCTTCCGCGATAGCGCTTTTCTAGCGCTCGCATAAATCAGTCGGTCGACCGCTAGTGTCGGCCGTTCCACATCCGTAACACTGAGGGGTTCTTTCCATGTCAAGCGTCGCCCGCGCACAGGGCATATTCGCGTCTCGCAGTTTTAGTCTGTTCTACGCCGGACAAGCGCTGAGCTATGTCGGCGACGGCTTGCGTACGCTTGCGATCCCACTGCTCGTCTATCACGTCACCGGCTCCGCGCTGTCGCTCGGCGTCACGTACGCGCTCGAGTTCTTACCGTTCGCGCTCTTCGGTCCGATCGGCGGCGCGCTCGCGGATCGGCTTGACCGGCGCCGCCTCATGCTGCTCTGCGACTTCGTACGATTTTCGGTTCTCGTGCTGTTCGCGTTCGCCTACGCGCGCGGCGTTCTCTCGCTGACGGAGCTCTACATCGGAATCGCGATCATCGCGACGTGTGCGGCCTTCTTCGTCGGCGGTCAATCGCCGAGCATCACGTACTTGCTCGGCCCGGAACGCGCATCGCCTGCTGTCGCCGCGTTGATCGCTGCTGAAAGTGGATCGCAGCTCTTCGTACCGCCGATCGGCGGCGCCCTGTTCGCGCTCGTCGGTCCGCTGCCGGCGCTTGCGATCAACGCGTTCACGTACCTGACATCCCAACTGTCGCTGTACGCCCTACCGACGCTTGGACCGGACTCGCCGGGGCGCGTGCCGTCCATGCGTGAACTGATCGACGACATCAGCGAAGGCTTCCAGATCGTGCTCGCCGACGCGGCGATGCGCGCGGTCGCCTTGCTGTCGTGCGCGCTCAACTTCTTCGGCATCATGGCGTTCGCCGCGATCATCCCGTTCCTCGAGCGCGATCTTGGCGCGTCGACGACACAGGTCGGCATCGCGTTCGGCGTCATCGCGTCCGGTTCGATGATCGGGTCGCTCGTCGCCGCCCGCTTCGGGCGGCGCTGGCCGTTCGGCAAATCGCTCGTCACGGCGTATGCGATCGATGCCTTCATCTTTTTGCCCGTGATCTTCGCGCACGAGCTTTGGTTCGGCGTCGCGTTCTTCGCGATGGCAAGCGCGTGCGGCTCGTTCGAGATAGCGCAGATCGTCGCGTGGCGGATCCGCGTCGCGCCGCCCGATAAGGTCGGTCGAGTATCCGCCGCCGTGCGCCTCATCGCACTCATCGGGCTCGTACCGGGTACGCTCATCGGTGGATCGATCGCGCAGGTCGAGGGCGCTCGTGACGCGATGATCGTGTCGGCCATCGGTTGGACGATCGCGGCGCTCTACGCCGCGGCGATCAAAGCGCTGCGAAGAGAAGCGCGATAAGAAAAGGCCGCGGTTAGCGGTCGCGGCGTGGGGCGAGAGCGCGGACGCGCGCTACGGTGCCGCGCGCGACGAAGACGAGCACGATCACGAACGCGAGCGCGATCACCGCTGCGAGGATCGGCTGGAAGAACGCGAGGAACAGCCCGCCTCCCGTCAACGCATCCTCGATAAAGCTGAGCGCCGTGTTGCCGAGTCCCGCTGTCGACACCGTCGATGCGACTCGCGTGGTCGACGCAGAACCGTGCACGATGAGCGCGTTGATGCCGCCCGCTGCCATCATCGCATAAAGCTCGGCGGTATTCGACGGATGCACCGTCGCACCGACGAGGATTGCTGCGGCGACCGGGCGAGCGACGAAGTACACCGCTTGCATCGCGTGATCGACGCCGGGGAACTTGTCCGCGAGGATTTCGAGGAAAGCGAACACCGCAAGAATTATCGTGGCGACATCTGACCCGAGCCAAGCGAACGTTGCGCTCGGATGGATCCACCCGAGATGGACGGCGATCGACGCGACGAGCAACGTGAGGAATCCGCGAAGGCCGGCGGTCGTCGTCAATGCGTACGCGAGCGCGTATTGCGCCGTCGCGTCAAACGTCATAGTGAATCGCTAGCGACGAGGTCAGGGCGGTCCGAGCGACGTCGTGCCGACGACGCGAGTGCCGTCGTAGCCGATCGCGGTCACCTGGATGTAAAGCGCGCCCCGATACGTCCGCGGCAGCGATAGTAAAGCGGCTTCGCGACGTCCGATGTACGATTGTGCGAGCACGGTGCTGCGCTCATCGAGCACCTGGACTTCCGCGCGCGCTTGCGCGTACGAATCCCAGTAGACATGCACCTGCCGGCCGCCGCGCATGTATTCCGCGCCGACGTCGCCCAACTGGACTAGCGCCGACCGATCGACGGGCGATACGCGAGGCGCGGACGCGCGCTGCGTTTGAGCCGGCTGCGTATGAGGTTGTGGTGCAGCAGTGGCAGTCGATGACGATCCGGTGGTCTGCGCCGGCTGCGCGGCCGACGTATCGCTCTGCTGTGTGCTCACGGCCGGAGCGGTCGTTGTGTGCGAAACTTTCTTCGGCGGAGCTTTGTGTTTGTGTCCGCCAGGCAGCGTGTTCGGGATCGCCGACGATGCGATCGGCACGGGCGCTGTCGAGACCGCCGATGTGCCGGTAGGCGTACGCATGATCCAGACGAGCCCAATGGCGATCGCGCCGACCGCCAGCGCGATGAGGAGCAACGCGCTCGGCGATATCGCGATCGTTTCGCGATCGCTCGGTCGGTCATTCGCCGGCGTGACCTGCGGGTGCGCGTTCGGTGCTGCGCCTCGCGGCGTCACAACGACTCCGGCGTCCATTTCGACCTGCTCGATGCGCGCCGAATGCGATCCGGTGATCGGTGGTGCGGGCGTCGGCTCCGGTATCTGCGTCGCAGCGAGCGTCGACACGGCGGGCGCTCCGCCCGGCTGCGTGAATTGCGGCGGTGGCGGACGGCGCGCGAGGACTGGCGATTTGTCCGCGTCGGTGAGATACGGCTCGATGTGGTGCTGAACGACATCCCACGGCGCGTTCGCCGATCGGCGCCCGTGTGTCACCGGCACTGCGACTTCGATCGTGCGCGGATGGTTCCAACCTTCGACGTCGCGCGACGAGCGGTTCCAAACGATCGGAACATCGAACGTCGTCGACTCGCCGGGCCCGAGCGTGATGCGCTGCTTTTCCGGAAAACGAAGCGACGGATGCGGCGTGAACTCTGGTTCGAAAACGCCGGGCATCGAGCTGATGCTGCGGACGGTGCACGCGAGGATGAAGCCGCGCAGGCCGCCGTCGCCGCCGATCTCCTCTTTCCACGCGAGCGAGATGCTGCAGTCGGTCGCGGTCGCAGCGACGAGATCGTTGACGAAGGTCGCAAGCACGGTGCCCGCAGCATCGCGTGCCGTAACGACCGCCTTGCGATCGCGCAGCGTCAACCATTCCGGCTTGAACGCGACCGAAACGTTGCGAGACTCGCCGCCCTTGAGCGTCAGCGAAGAAGGCGAGACGGCGCCCGCGTCACCCGGTTCGTCAAGCGTCAGCTTGCATAGCACGGCATGATCCGACTCGTTCGCGACGGTCAAATCGTACGAATTCGAAGTACCCGGCAAGAGATACCACCTGCCGGACCGATCGGCTGACGAGATGACGAGGTTCGAACTCATGCTCCTCTCCTGATACGGATTATCGACCCGGTCAGGGTGCACCACCATCGTAGCGGCGGAACAGTAGAGAAATGATTAAGAAAACCTCGTTTCCAAGGAGTGGCGCCCGTCACGCGCCCAAGAAATCGGGTCCCGTGAACAATTTTTTGAATCGCGAGCTGTCGTGGTTGGACTTCAACTGCCGCGTTCTCGCGCTCGCGGAAGACCGTGGCGTGCCGCTGCTCGAGCGCGTCAATTTCCTCGCGATATTCAGCCGAAACCTCGACGAGTTCTTCCAGATCCGCGTCGCCGGGTTGAAGGAGCAACTCGGAGCCGGACTGGCGTCGACCGCACCGGACGGACTCGCGACCGCAGAAGTCTTAGACACCATCCGCGTCCGCGTGCAGGACATGGTCGCCCGCCAAATGCGGACTTTCGCCAACGACATCGTCCCAAGCCTGCGCGCCGAGGGTATCCGGCTGGTCGACTACGATGCGCTTTCGCCCGAAGAGGTAGCGTATCTCGACGGATTTTTCGAGGAACGGCTGTTCCCGGTGCTTACACCGCTCGCGGTCGATCCCGCGCATCCGTTCCCGTTCATCTCGAACCTATCGCTCAATCTCGCCGCGGTCGTCGGCGATCCGGCGAGCGACGAGCCGCGCATCGCGCGCGTCAAGGTGCCGCCGCTGCTGCCGCGCTTCGTCGCGATCCCGGATTCCGGCGCATTCGTCGCTCTCGAACAGATAATCGCGTCGCATCTCGCGACGCTCTTCCCCGGCATGCAAGTCTTCTCGCGCCACGCGTTCCGCGTCACGCGGAATACGGACTTCACGCTCAACGAAGACGACATAGAAGACCTGCTCGTCGCGGTCGAGACGGCCTTGCGTCTGCGGCGCAGATCGCCGCGCGCCGTCCGGCTCGAGACCGATGCGGCGATGCCGCCCGATGTCCGCACGCTCCTGCTCGACGAGCTCGAGCTCGAGAGCGACGACGTCTACGAGATCGACGGACCACTTGACCTGAGCGGTCTCGCCGAGCTCATCAAGCTTCGCCGGCCTGACCTTAAGTACGAACCTTGGACGCCGGTGACGCAGACGCGTCTCGCGCCGCCCGAACCCGGTGCACGGACTGATATCTTCCGCGCGCTGCGAGCGGGCGACATCCTCGTCCATCATCCGTACGACTCGTTCTCGACGTCGGTCGAAGCGTTCATCGAACAGGCGTCGATGGATCCGGCGGTGCTCGCGATCAAGCAGACCGTCTATCGGACCTCGACGCCGGCGAGCTCTATCGCGCGCTCGCTCATGCGAGCGGCAGAATCCGGCAAGCAGGTCGTCGCAGTCGTCGAGGTGACGGCCCGGTTCGACGAAGAGACGAACATCGCATGGGCGAGAGCGCTGGAAGAAGCGGGCGTCCATGTCGTCTACGGCATCGTCGGCCTCAAGACGCACGCGAAGTGCGCGCTCGTCGTGCGTCGCGATGAAGACGGGATCCGCCGCTACAGCCACGTCGGCACGGGCAACTACAATCCGATCACCGCGGCGCTCTACGAAGACGTCGGCTTGCTTTCATCCGATCCCGAAAGCGGCTCGGATCTGACGGACCTCTTCAATTTCCTCACCGGCTACAGCAAGCAGAGCGCGTATCGCAAGCTGCTCATCGCGCCGGTCGGCATGCGGACGGCGATCTTGGGACTCATCCGCGCGGAGATGGAGAAACGCGAGGCCGGCCGGATCACGATGAAGGTGAACAACCTCGTCGATGCCGAGATCATCAACGCGCTGTATGCCGCGAGCAACGCCGGCGTCGACGTCGATCTCATCGTCCGCAGCATCTGCTGCCTGCAACCGGGCGTGCCGAACGTCTCGGAACGGATCCGCGTGCGGTCGATCGTCGGCCGGTATCTCGAACATTCGCGCATCTTCCGCTTCGGGCGCGACTCGCGCGAGGCTTCGTATCTCATCGGGTCGGCCGACCTCATGCCGCGCAATCTCGACCGCCGCGTCGAGGCGGCTGTGCCCGTCACCGATCCGGCGCTCCAGCAGCGCTTGAGCGAAGTGCTCGACATCGAGCTCAGCGACGACTGCGAGGCGTGGCACCTCACCGCCGACGGCACGTGGCGATTCGACGGTACGGGCGGTGCTCGTCGCCAACCGCAGCGCGTGCTCCAGGAGCTTGCGCTCGCGCGCTCGCAGGCGCACGTTGAAGCCGCAGGCTGAGCATTCGCGCCGAATGCCGATGGCCGGACTCGTCGTCCGGCATGCGATCGCCGCTTCGGTGAAGCGACTGCTCGACAACGAAGCCGGGGCGATCGCCGGCCGGGGCGTCGAGCCGGTGCATCAAGCGCGTGTCGCCGTCAGACGGCTGCGCTCGGACTTGCGCACCTTTCGCGAACTCGTCGATGCGCGCTGGAGCGGCAAGCTCCGGCAGGAGCTTCGATGGCTCGGGGGCGAGTTGGGAGCCGTGCGCGATTACGACGTCTTTCTCTCGAGGCTTCGCTCGGCGGCGAAGCGGTCCGGTGCCGCCGGCGATCCAAACGTCACCGCGCTCATCGCAGCAGCGCGTGACGCGCGATCCGCCGCCCGCGCGCACATGATCGTAGCGCTGCGGTCCGGTCGCTATTCGCGATTGCGATCGCAGCTCGAGCTCGCAGCTCGATCTCCGCGATTGACGCTCGCCGCTCGACTCACCGCCTCACAAGCGATTCCGAAGATCGTCAAGCGCCGGAAGAAAAAGGTCGCGAATGCAGCGGAACAACTGCCGATGCGCCCATCGTTCGAAGCGCTGCACCGGATCCGCATCCTGTCGAAACGCCTCCGCTACGCGGCTGAAGCAATCGAGGCCGTCGCCGGCGAGCAAGCCGCGTCGCTTGCGAAAGCCGCAGAACGCCTGCAAGATGTGCTCGGAGAATTGAACGACGCGGTGTGCGCTTGCCGATTGCTGCGACGCATGCGGACGCGACAAGAGCTCGCGCTGGCGGCGAACGCGATCCTCGCGCTCGAGATCGAAGCGGTCGGTCGCGCACGCGACGCGTGGCCGGCCGCTTTTCAGAAGCTCAACTCGACGGAGCTGCCGTCATGGCGGTGAACGGCGTCGTCAGGGCCGCAGGCGGTGTCGTCGTGCGTTCGCGCCCCGATGGTGCGCTCGAAGTCGCGGTCGTGCATCGACCGGCTTACGACGACTGGACGTTGCCGAAGGGCAAGCTCCAAGCGGGCGAGCGAGAAGAGCACACGGCGCTGCGCGAGGTCGAGGAAGAGACGGGCATGCGTTGCCGTCTCGAACGCGCGCTCGGGTCGACCAAGTACAAAGATCATAAAGGCCGGCAGAAGATCGTCCATTACTGGGTCATGCGCGCGCTCGACGGCCACTTCAAGCCGACGAAAGAAGTCGACAGCCTTCGCTGGGTGCGGGTGGCCGAGGCCGGCGATATCTTGTCGTACCATCACGATCGCGCGCTCTTGCTCGAAGGCCTCGAAGGTCACGGCGAAGACGCGGCACCCGGCGGTCGCGAAGGCAAAGTGACGATGCGCGGGCGGACGACCGGAGCGATCTACCTCGTGCGCCACGCGAAAGCGGGCAGTAGAGCGCAATGGGAGGGTCCGGACGAACTGCGGCCGCTATCGAAGAGCGGCAAGCGCCAGGCTGAGGCGCTCGTCGACCGGCTCGCCGCTTTCTCGATCGCGCGCATCGCCTCGAGCCCGGCGGCACGCTGCATCGAGACGGTCGAACCGCTCGCGAAGCAGCGCGGCCTCTCCGTCGAGAGTGTCGACGCGCTCGTCGAAGGCAGCGACGGCGACGACGTACTCGATTACATCACGACGCACGCCGACCCGCCGACCGTCATCTGCACGCACGGCGACGTCGTCGGTGATGTCTTGACGCGCCTTGTCGATCAAGGTCTCGCGGTCGAAAGCGACGCGCGTTGGGAGAAGGGGTCCGCTTGGGTGCTCGATTTCGACGGCGAGTCGTTCCTATACGGACGCTACCTCCCTCCACCGTAGTGTTCGACTAACCGAAGGAGCGGTCGAGATTTATCTCGACCGGGGCGAGCGAAGCTCGCCAAGCGCGGCCGGGAAGTCGCCTGTCCCGCGTCGAAACGTAAGAGACTCCCATGTATCCTGACGAGTTATTCCGCGAGTTCGACCGTCTTTTCGCCGAGCTCAGCCTGCCGGTCAGTAGTCACGCGCGGCGCGGGTCGTTCAACCCGAACTGCGATGTCTTCGTGACCGATCGCGGCCGGACGATAGTCGTCCGCGTCGAGCTCGCCGGTGTCTCGCGCGAGAACATCAAGCTCGTCGTCGAGGGCGCCATCCTCTATCTCGCCGGCAAACGCGACGTCGACATCCGCCGCGCAGAGAGCGTCGTCCGCAAAGAGATCGAATACGGATATTTCTTGAAGAAGATCCAGCTGCCGTCTCCGGTCGTCGTCGACGACGCCAAAGCGGATTATCACGACGGCATACTCACGGTGAAGTTGCCGGTCGCAGACGGTTCGCGGCTCTTGCCCATCGACCGCACCGAGATCCGCATGATCGTCCGAGGTCGCTCGTGATGGCCGAGAGCGTGCGCGAGACGAGCAGCATCCCGTCGGAGCTCGCGATCCTGCCGCTGCAGGAAGCGGTGCTATTCCCGAACACCGTCATGCCGCTCGCGGTGACGAAGCAGCACGGCATCAAGCTCGTCGAGGACGCGCTCAAGAACGGCGTGCCCGTCGGCGTCGTCGCGCTCAAGGAAAAAGACGCGTCGCCGCCCGGCCCCGAGGATGTCTACACCGTCGGCACGGTCGCGATCATCCAGAAGATGATCAAGGTGCCGGACGGCACGTTGCGCTGCATCATCTCAGGCACTGTGCCGTTCAAAGTCGACGAGTTAACCCAAGCGCAGCCGTACCTCGCCGCGAAGATCGACCTGCTCGAAGAGAACACCGTCGAGAGCGACGAGATGACCGCTCTTTCGCGCAACCTCGCGTCGCAGTACACGAAGCTGCTCTCATTCCTGCCGTCGGCGCCGAAAGAGCTCGAGCTCGAAGTCAACAACATCAGCGACCCGAACCTGCTGTCGTACTTCATCGCGTCGACGATGCGGCTCGAGACCCAAGACAAGCAGATGGTGCTCGAGGAGCGCGATACGCTCGCGCGCCTGCGCATGCTCACCGCATTCCTCACGCGCGAGCTCGAGGTGCTCGAACTCGGCCATAAGATCCAAAGCGACATCCAAAAGGAGATGGACAAGAACCAGCGCGAGTACTACTTGCGCCAGCAGCTCAAGGCCATCCAGGATGAACTTGGCGAGGCCGATCCGACGCAAGCCGACGTCAACGAGCTGCGCGAGAAGATCGTCGCCGCGAAGATGCCGCCGGACGCAGACAAAGCCGCGATGCGCGAACTCGACCGGCTCGGGAAGATCCCGTCGGCGAGCCCCGAGTATTCCGTCATCCGCACGTATCTCGATTGGCTCGTGACGCTGCCCTGGTCGGTGACGACCGAAGACAGCCTCGACATCGCCAAGGCGCGCAAGATTCTCGACGAAGATCATTACGATCTCGAAAAAGTGAAGGACCGCATCCTCGAATATCTCGCGGTCCGCAAACTGAAGAACACGCTTTCCGGCCCGATCCTGTGCTTCGTCGGACCGCCCGGCGTCGGCAAGACGTCGCTCGGCAAATCGATCGCGCGCGCGATGAACCGCAAGTTCATCCGCTTGTCGGTCGGCGGCGTCCGCGACGAAGCGGAGATCCGCGGCCATCGCCGCACGTACATCGGCGCCATGCCCGGTACGTTCATCCGCGCGATCCGCGACGCTGGTTCCGCGAACCCGCTCATCATGATCGACGAGATCGATAAGGTCGGCGCGGACTTCCGCGGCGATCCGTCGTCGGCGCTGCTCGAAGTGCTCGATCCGGAACAGAACAACTCGTTCCGCGATCACTACCTCGACCTGCCGTTCGACTTGAGCAAAGTGCTCTTCATCGCGACGGCCAATCAGCTCGACACGATTTCGCCGCCGCTGCGCGATCGCATGGAGATACTATTCCTCTCGGGCTACACGCAGGCCGAGAAGGTCGCGATCGCTCGCAAGTATCTGTTGCCGAAACAGCTCGAAGCGAACGGCCTGACGCAAAAGCAGTGCGCGATCGGTCGCGACGCGATCGAGGAGATCGCAGCGAACTACACGCGCGAGTCGGGCGTGCGCAACCTCGAGCGCGAGATCGCGACCATCTGCCGCAAGGTCGCGCGTAAGGTCGCGTCCGATCCGAAGTTCCGCGCGCGCGTCACAGGGGCGAACGTCTCGGAATACCTCGGCAAGCAGCGCTACTTCGGCGAGATCGCCAAACGTACGGCGGCAAAAGGCGTCGCGACGGGTTTGGTGTGGACGCCGGTCGGCGGCGACATCCTCTTCGTCGAATCGACGGTGATGCCGGGCAGCGGCAAGTTGACGCTCACGGGCCAGCTTGGCGACGTCATGAAAGAGTCGGCGCAGGCGGCGCTCTCGTTCTTGCGCAGCCGTTCGAGCGAGCTCGGGCTATCCGACGAATTCTTCAACAAGCACGACGTGCACATCCACGTGCCTGCTGGGGCTGTGCCGAAGGACGGCCCATCGGCTGGCGTCGCGATCGCGACGTCGCTCGTGTCCGCGCTCACCGGACGCCGCGTCGATGCGAGCGTCGCGATGACCGGCGAAATAACGTTGACCGGGCAAGTGCTGCCGATCGGCGGCGTCAAGGAAAAAGTGCTGGGTGCGAAGCGCGCAGGGATCAAGCGTGTCGTGCTACCGCGACGCAATGAACCGGACGTCGCCGAAGACGTTCCGCGCGAAGTCGCGAAGAGCTTGAAATTCGTGTACGTCGACGATCTTTCGGACGTGCTCGCCATCGCGCTGGGCAAGCCCATCATCAAGCCGGTCGAATCGCTCAACGG
>DASQJC010000268.1:0-3149 GCA_035631255.1 Candidatus Eremiobacteraceae bacterium
GCAGATGTTCTGCGATGAACGGGCCCTTGCTATGAGAACGGCTCATCCTTTCTTCCCTCGACGCTTCACGATGAATTTCTGCGTCCGCTTGTTGTTGCGCGTCTTCTTGCCCATCGTCATCACGCCCCAAGGCGTCGTCGGCGGACGGCCCGAGGTCGAACGCGCTTCGCCGCCGCCGTGCGGATGGTCGACCGGGTTCATCGCGATGCCGCGCACCTGCGGACGTCGCCCGAGCCAGCGCGTGCGGCCCGCTTTGCCGACGATCTGGTTCTCGTGCTCGATGTTGCCGATCTGTCCGATCGTCGCGCGGCAGCCGACCGCGACCATGCGGACTTCACCGGACGGCATGCGCACCTGCGCGTACGGACCTTCCTTTGCCATCAGCTGCGCGGAGCCGCCGGCCGTGCGGACAAGCTTGGCGCCGCCGCCCGGCGTCAATTCGATGTTGTGGATGACCGTGCCGACCGGGATCCCCGAGAGCGGCAGAGCGTTGCCCGTTTTGATGTCGGCCGCCGGACCGGACACGACGACGTCGCCCGACTTGAGGCCGAGCGGCGCGATGATGTAGCGCTTCTCGCCGTCGCGATAGTGCAGCAGCGCGATGCGCGCCGAACGGTTCGGATCGTACTCGATCGCCGCGACCTTGGCCGGCACTTCATCCTTGTTCCGCTTGAAGTCGATCTTGCGATACATGACCTTGTGCCCGCCGCCGCGATGGCGAACGGTGATGTGACCGTTGAAGTTACGCCCCGCGTTTTTCTTGCGCGGTTCGAGGAGCGACGACTCCGGACGCTTCGACGAGAGCTCCTCGAACGAGGGGATCGCCATGAAGCGACGTCCGGGCGACGTCGGCTTGAACGTCTTTACCGGCATGCGCGACTCGTCTCTAATGTGGTATGCCGAGCGAAGCTCGGCTTGCCGACCTGCGGTCGGCATACCCCATTCAAAATGTTACGATTCAAAATAGTTCACTCCGCCGAGCTCGATCTTGTCGCCTTGACGCAGCGTCACGATCGCCTTCTTGCGGTCGGGCTGCTGGATGGTCGGCTTCATCGTGCGCCGGCGCATGTCGCGCTTGCGCTTGCCGTGGACGGTGACCGTGTTTACGCGCAGCACCTTCACCTTGAAGATCTCTTCGATCGCCGCTTTGACGTGACGTTTGGTCGCGCGCGCATCGACGTCGAACGCGTATTGCGACTCGGCGGTATGCGTGACAGACTTCTCGGTCACGACCGGACGGATGACGACGCGTCTGGACTCAGGCACCGCACACCTCCGCAAGCGCTTCGTACGCGTTCTTCGTGACGAGCACGCGATCGTGCGCGAGCACGCCGTGCACCGAGACCTGGCCGTGATTGACGATCGCCAACCGCGCGAGATTGCGGCCGCACTGGACGATCGCTGCGGCGCCGTCATCGCGACCGGCATCGACGACGAACAGAACGGACGATCCGGCCTGAGCGCCTTCACCCCAGACGAGTCCAGCGAGCTCTTTCGTCTTCGCAGGCTTGAGCCCGGCGGCATCGATCACGGTCAGCGAACCGTCGGCGCCCTTCGCGGCGAGCGCCATCGCGAGCGCGCGACGACGCGCTTTCTTCGGCATCGCGATCGCGAACGAGCGCGGAAGCGGACCGAAGACGCTACCGCCCTTGCGCCAGATCGGCGAACGGATACTGCCGTGACGCGCGCGCCCCGTGCCTTTCTGACGCCATGGCTTCTTGCCGCCGCCTGCGACTTCGTCGCGCCGCTTCGTGCTCGCGGTGCCGGCGCGGCGATTCGCGAGATGACGCTTGACGGCTTGATGGAGCAGCGCGCCTTTCGGCTCGACCGCGAATGCGGCCGGCACGTCTGCGCTGCCGATCTGCTTGCCTGATTTGTCGATGAGCGCGATCGCCATTATCTACTTCTTCTCGCCCTTCGCCGCGGGCTGTGCTTGTTTTGGTTTGCGGACACGGACGCTCTTGCGGACGAGGACGACACCGGACTTGCCGCCGGGGATCGCACCCTTGACGAGCAGCAGATTGCGCGATTCGTCGGCACGGATGACTTCAAGGTTGAGAGCGGTGACGCGATCGACACCGAAATGTCCGGGCCGCTTGCTGCCCTTGACGGTCTTCGCAGCGTTTGTGTCGCCGTTGGACGCAGGCTGACGATGGATCATCGAGCCGTGGCTCGCGCCGCCGCCGCTCGCGTTCCAGCGCTTCATGATGCCGGTGAAGCCCTTGCCCTTGCTCGTGCCGATGACGTCGACGCGGTCACCCGCTTCGAAAGCGGTCACCGTCACCGTGTCGCCCGCTTTGACGTCGGCGATGTCGCGGCGGAACTCGCGCACGAACGACTTCGGCGCTGTGTTCAGCTTTTCGAAATGACCGCGCACCGGCTTCGTGAGGTGCTTCAGCTTCGCGTCCTCGAAACCGAGGACGGCCGCGTCGTAGCCGTTCTTCTCGGCCGTCCGCAGCTCGACGACCGAACACGGCCCAGCCGCGATCACGGTGACAGGCACCGAGCGCCCGTCATCCGTGAACACGTTCGTCATGCCGATCTTACGGCCGATGATGCTCTTCATTAAAACGTTCTTCCGTCTCGTCTTCGGGCTTACGCCTTCAGCTCGATGTCGACGCCGGCAGGCAGATCGAGGTGCATGAGCGCGTCCATCGTCTTCGCCGACGCCTGGTGGATGTCGATGAGCCGCTTGTGCGTGCGCATCTCGAAATGCTCGCGGCTCTTCTTGTCGACGTGCGGCGAACGGTTGACGCACGTCCGGTTGATCTCGGTCGGCAGCGGCACAGGTCCGCTGACGAACGCGCCGGTGCGCGTCACCGTCTCGGCTATCCGGCGAGCGGATTGATCGAGGATCGAATGATCGTACGCGCGCAGCCGGATGCGGATCGTCTGTTTTGGCATGCTACTCGATGACCTTGGTGACGACGCCCGCGCCGACCGTGCGGCCGCCCTCGCGGATCGCGAAGCGTAAGCCTTCCTCGCACGCGATCGGCGTGATCAGCTCGACCACCATCCGCACGTTGTCGCCCGGCATGACCATCTCGACGCCTTCCGGCAGCGAGATCGAACCGGTGACATCCGTCGTCCGGAAATAGAACTGCGGACGGTAGTTCGAGAAGAACGGCGTGTGACGGCCGCCCTCGTCC
>DASQJC010000269.1:0-2537 GCA_035631255.1 Candidatus Eremiobacteraceae bacterium
GCGATTGCAAGAGATTGTGCTGCGAACCGTGCGGCTACCGCTCATTCGTCCTTATGTGCTGTCCTACCGCACATTCACCGAGTTTGAACCGATCATCGTCGAGGTACGCGACGGTGGCGACTGGATCGGGTGGGGCGAAGGACACATCTCGCCGGGATCGAGCAGTGAGACGCGAGATGGCGGCTGGACTTTCTGCCGCGAGTACGCAGCGGCGGTCATCGGCAAGGACTCGAGCGAGGCCAAGGCCATCATCGCTCGCAATGTCGCTGCGAGCAAGGTGGCGGCGACCGCACTCCTCACAGCAATCGAAATGCTCGAGCGGCATCCGCTGCTCACGGTGGAGCGAGAAACGCGTCTGCCGCTGCTCACCGCATTCAGTAGTTCCGCGCCCGGAGACATCGAGCGGGAAGTCGAGCAGAGCCTGAAAGACGGCTTTCGTACCTTCAAGATCAAGGTCGGGAAGTCGGCGGAGGACGACGCACGTCGTGTCAAGCTCATCCAGCGGGCGATCGCCGGCCGCGCGACGATGCGACTTGACGCCAACCGCGCCTATTCCGAGGCGGAAGCCTGTCGTTTCGTCATGACGCTCGATCCGGCCGGCATTGAGTTGTTCGAGCAGCCGTGCCCGGCCGAGGATTGGGAGGCAAACGCAAGGGTAGCGAGCGTATCGCCCGTTCCCCTAATGTTGGACGAGCCAATCTGCACACTCGCCGACGTGAAGCGTGCCTCCGCGATTGCGAACGTGGGCTTCTGCAAACTTAAGCTCAAGCGTTTTGGCGGCCTCGATCTGCTTCGCGAGGCGCTCGACGCGGTTCACGAATGGGGAATGGAAGCGGTGCTCGGCGATGGTTTGTCTTCGGAGGTTGGGTGTTGGATGGAGGCCTGTATCGCGCGCGTCACCATTCGCAACGCCGGCGAGTTCAATGGATTTCTGAAGCCGAATGTACGCTTGTTCACCGAGCCGTTGCGGTTCGTAGCCGGAGAGCTTGTACTGCCGTTGGGATTTACTCCCACGATCGACGCCGATACGCTCGCAGCGCATGAGATAACGTCCGAGCGCTTTATGCCGACGACGGCCGGCTGGACAGCACGAATAAGTTAAGTTGGGAGCTATGAGGGGGGCGGACTGCGGAAAAGCCCTTCGCTCCGCAAGGGGTAGCAGCGGACATTACCCGTCACCTAACCGATGTCCGCTTTACCCCCAAAAGCGGGCAAAGAGCGGCGATGTTGGCATGTCCGCTTTGTGCCAAAAGCGGACTCATGCACTGCAGCAAAATTTGCGAGCCTGCTCGATCACTTCGTCGGCGCGCGCGAGTACGGTCGGGGGGACATCGAGGCCGAGCGCTCGGGCCGTTACCAGATTGATGATGAATTCGAACTTGGTGGACTGCATGACCGGCAGATCAGCGGGCTTCGCACCCCTTAGTATCTGACCGGTGTAAATGCCGGCCTGGCGAAATCTGTTCAAATCATCGGCCCCATAGCTCATCAGGCCACCGGCTTCGACATACTCGCGAATGGAATAGATCGCGGGTATCGCATGACGGGCAGTGAGCGTCGCAAATTGGACGCGCCTGCCGACAAAGAACGCGTCGCCGGCAACGAAGAGTGCGTCGGCCCGGTCTCGCAAAAGGGTGGCGAAGGCCGCTTCGATCTCTTCGCTGGTGCCGGCTTTGAGGAATTGTGTTTGAAGTCCGACGGCGCGTGCAGCGTCCGGTATGGCGCGTAACGCTGCTTCGGCAGTCGGAGCATTGGCCGGATTGATCAGTACGGCAATCCGAACCGCCTTGGGCACCAGCTCGTGCAGGAGCCCTAGGCGCTTGGTTGCAACCTCCTGGCCGAAAAAATTGATGCCGGTCGCGTTGCCGCCCGGCCTTGCAAGGCTGGCGACCAGACCAAGCTTGACGGGGTCTTCGCCGACGCCGAACACAATCGGGACCGTGGTGGTCGCAGCTTTGGCCGCAAGTGACGCAGGATTACTGCCAGGCGTAGCAATAACGGCCACGCGACGGACGAGGTCAGCCATGAGCGACGGCAGACGATCGTATTGGCCGTCAAGCCAATGGTACTCTACCGTGACGTTTTGACCCTCGACGTAGCCGGTTTCGTTGAGGCCATCACGGAATGCAGCGGCACGGCGCGCATTCGACGACCCGCCATTGACGAATCCGACGACCGGCGTCTGCGCCTGCTGCGCGCGTGCCGCGAGCGGCCAAAGCTGTTGCGCTGCCGACATCAAGTCAGGGGCTCGCTGCACCACGGAATTACAACCCGCCTCATGTCGGCTCGGGGTCGATGCTGTTGAAAAAGGGCTCGTGATTTGGAAGACGGCATGATTCCCTGCTGCTTGATTCGTTCAGCGACGGGGGCGGTCATGATGGGTCGTCAGACGGTCGACCAGAGCCAACTGTTCTACCTCTTGAACCTTGAAGAACACATTCCGGCACATCTTCCTCGCGCTCGATACGTTCGGTTGGAAGGTCGTGCGGCAGGATGGTTATCTCGACGAAAGATGGTGCGACTGGAATGGAGTGACG
>DASQJC010000270.1:0-4693 GCA_035631255.1 Candidatus Eremiobacteraceae bacterium
TCGCGCCGGCGGAGCGGTCCGGTCGTCGCGCGAGCGCGGTGCGGCGGCGACGCTCGCAGCGACGAGCCTCAGGCCGGCCGATTTCGCGAGTGTCGCGACAGCGTCACTATCGCATACGGCACCATCGGCGACGATGCCGAATTGTTCGAGCGTCGCCACCACGGCGGCAAGCTCCGCGGCCTCCGCGGGGAGCGAGCCGAGCATGAGAACGGCCCGGCTGCCCTTGTAGAAATCGGGTGTCGAGGAGAGCCGCGATCGCAATTCGACGACCGAGTCGGCGAGAGGCCGCTCGTACAGGTGGAGCAACAGACCCGATTTGGTGCCTTTTATCTGCACGGAGACGGTCTCGAACGGGGCAGCGGTCGGGACAAAAACGGCCCGATCGCCGATGACGCAACGCATCGCTTTCGTGGGTTTGTACGTTATCCTTGTGGAAAGGTCTGTGAAAGATCTGTGAAAACGCTGTGGATTGGCGCCGCTCACGACACGCGTGAATCGCAGGGCTTGTTCGCTTCACCGTCGCAAAGCTTGTAACGGAATCGACTGACCTTTCGAAGTTGGACTCGAAGTTGGACCGCGAGGAAACCCGATCATGATGATGTTGAAACGCGCTTTCGCACTTGCGACGATGTGCTCGTTGCTCTTGTCGATCGCGCCGATGCCGGCTGCGGCCGAATCCACGCAGCAGGAAATCGCCGAAGGCGCTTACGACGCGCGGCAGGTCGACGCGCAAAACGCGTACGTCACCGACCCGGTGCTCAACGCGTGGGTCGACGACGTCGCCGGGAATCTCGCGAAGTATCGCGCGCGTCAAGACATCAACTACCAGTTCAAGATCGTCGACACGGACGACATCAACGCGTTCTCGCTGCCCGGCGGCTTCACGTATGTCAACCTCGGCCTGCTCAACTACGTGAACTCCGATGACGAGCTCGCGGGCGTGCTCGGCCACGAGATCGGCCACACCGAGCGCCGCAACCAAGTGACGCTGCAGGCGAAGGCGCAGGTCCTCAACCTCATCCTCGGGATCGCCTCGATCTTCAATCCGTTCGTCTACCGCTTCGGTAATCTCATCGGCGGAGCGGCGATCGAGAAGATGTCGCGCATCGACGAACTGCAAGCCGACCAGTACGGGTTACTCCTCATGTCGCGCGCGGGCTACGATCCGAACGCGATGGTCTCGTTCCAATATCGCCTCGGCAAAGAGTTCGGCGATTCGACGACCGGTATCGACAAGTATTTCGAAGACCACCCTGACTCGCCTGATCGAGTCGCGCACCTCCTCGGCTACCCCGAGCTGTCGCAGACGAACTATCAGCAGATCCTGACGCAAGCGATCCACGACGAAGATGAAGGACGCTACGCGTACGCGCTCACGAAGTACGATACGGTGCTCAAGGCGGAACCGGACAACCAGCTCGCGCTGCTCCACAAGGGGCAGGTCGAGCTCGCGCTCGGAAGTTTCGACAAGAGCGCGACAGCGCTGGCGCAAGTCGCACACTCACCGTCTGCCACCGAAGCGGCCGCGCGCAGTGCGCAGCAAGAGATGTCGCTGTTGCCCGATCGCTCGAAGGCTCCCGGCGACGTCATCCTCCACCCGAACTTGACGCCGCTGCGCTCGAAGCTGTCGACGGCGATCTCGCAAGTGAAGGCGGACCAGACCGCGATCACGGACCGCGTCAAGCTTGGCAAGGATGACTTGGGCCGGCTCGACGGCCGCCTCCAAAACCTCGAGTACGAGATCCCGGATTTGAGCCAGGTCGACATTCGCCCCGGCAGCCGCCTCGAAGGCGTCGAGTTCGACATGTTCCACATGGCTAAAGACATCAACATGGTCTTCGACAAGACGAGCTACCTCATCGGGCAGTCCAGCGGCATCAGCAAGGACGACATGGGTGTGCTCGACCAGATGAACGCGCCGTTGCAGGGCAACTCGATCGGCGGAGACACGTTGACGCTGCTGCCTTCGTACGACGCGATCGATTCGCAGATGACGTCTTCGTCGTCAGAGCTCGTCAGCTGCGTCACCGCGGCTCGCGGATCTATCGCGCTCGCCTGGCAAGCGGCTCCCCTCATGGACGCGTACTTCCGCAAGCTCAACACGATGGGCGCGACTTTCGGCGGCGACCTCTCGCCGCGCGACGCGCAAGATCTCAAGCCGCTCGCGCTCGCAGCCTTCCAACAGCTCGATGCCGCGGCGGCCGCATCCGAGACGGCGCAGACGATGTTTTTCGCCGCGCAGGCACGCGAGATCCAAGCGCGCATCACGCTGCTCGGCCTCGGCTACCCGCAAGGCCGCTACGATACGCTGACGCACGTCATCAACCGCCGGCTCGACGTCGATCCGCCGACGTACGATGAAGCGCTGCGGCTCGACATCAACCCGGGCGACGTCGCTGCAGCATCGTGGATGGCCGCCGAGGAGAAGATCCCGGTGAGCACCGTCATCAACGAGCAGCGCTCGACCGGAACGTCGTACGTCGACATGGCGCTCTCGAAGCACCTCTCGATGGAGTCGATGGAGATCGTCATGGGCCTCATGTGGGAGGGTTACGCAGAGAAGCCCGACGCGCCGGTCGCGACGACCAACGTCTCGAATCCGGAGCCGGCGGCGTCAGCAACGCCGGCGCCGAAAGCGTCGAGTTCGCCGCGACTTAAGTAGCGGACGTTCCCGCCAAACAACGCTCGAGCGGTCGGCCTTAGGGCCGGCCGCTTCTTATTATTGTCTAAACCTTTGCACGAAGGGGCAACGAGATGCCGAAACAATAGGTATACGGCTACGGTAGTAAGGACGGCAATGGCGACTGACGCGCGACCGGCTTCGAAGCCGGGGACGCCCGCGGAACATCTCGGGCGCTGGCTCGACCAGTTCCGCGACCGCATCAACCTCAACGCGATCGACTCGCACGCACGCAAGCCCGTGCGCCTGCGTGTCGCTGGTCCGCGCGCGGGCGAGCTCATCGCCGTGCTCGATCCGGATGCCGCGCCGCTCAGCAGCGTCTTCGAATCGGCCGACGCGGTGACGCCGACGGACGCGGCGACGAAGGCGTTCTTGTACGTGCGTTCGATCGACGATCCGCCGGTGCCGGATGTGCTGCCATCTGTCGGCTCCGCGCTTCCGGTGTTCATCGTCGAGTATCGGCGGCCGGAAGCCATGGTCGCTCCTGATTCAGGCATCGCGACGACCGCGCCGGATCGGCGTCCTTCGGTCGATCATCCGGGCACGTATCGTCTGAGCGCGTTGACGGTCGCGGAGATGCGCAAGCATCTGCTGCACGACATCGTGCTTTCGTGCAACGGCGTCGAAGTCGCGTTGGGCGCGGCGCTGCCCGTTTTCCGTCCGACCGTCGCCGCACGGTTGACGCTTGATTGCGCGGTCACGTGTTTGAAGGTCGCGGGCGCATCGGCGCTCGCCGATCACGTGCCGGTCTTAGGTTTCGTCCTCGGCGGCATCGCGTCAGCCGGCGATACGATCGCGATCACCGGTCTGCAGATCGACATGTTATTGAAGATCTCGGCGGCGTACGGCAAGCGGGCGGAGTTCGCGCGGGTCGTGGAATTGCTGCCCGTCATAGGCGGCGGGTACGGATGGCGCGCCTTGGCGCGCGAGCTGTCGGGCTTCATCCCGGTAGCGGGCATCCCGATCAAAGCCGGCATCGCGTACGCGGGAACGTTAGTCGTAGGCCAAGCCGCATCGTACTACTACGAACACGGCACGCCGCTCGCGGCAGAGTCGACGAAAGCGCTTTACCACGACGCGCTCGAACGCGCGAAGAAACTCGTCTCCGAACTGATCGAACGCTCCCGCCGCAACAAGAAATAACGTCGCGATCTTGCACTAGGAGAATGGAGCGGTCGACCTTTATGGTCGACCGGCGCGGTTTGTGCAGTTGCAAGGCCGGCACCGGTCCAGCTAAAGCTCGACCGCTACAAAGAGGTCTACATCGTGCGGCGGCCTTCGAGGGCGCGTGCGAGCGTCACTTCGTCTGCGTAGTCGAGGTCGCCGCCGATCGGCAAACCGTATGCGAGCCGCGTGACGTTGACGCCGAGCGGCGTTAGTAGGCGCGCCAGATATAGCGCTGTCGATTCGCCTTCGGCGTTCGGGTTCGTCGCGATGATGATCTCGCTGATGCCCTCGGGCTTGATGCGCTCGATCAGCTCCTTCACCTTGAGCTTGTCGACGCCGATGCCTTCCATCGGCGATATGAGACCGCCGAGCACGTGGTAACGGCCGCGGAAGCTCATCGTCCGCTCGATCGCGTAGACGTCCTTCGCTTCACCGACGACGCAGAGCACCGACCCGTCGCGCTGCGTGTCGCGACAGATCGAGCACGGGTCTTCTTCGGTCAATGAAAAGCAGCGGCTGCAAAGCCGTATGCGGTCTTTGAGTCCGGTGATCGCGGCAGCGAGGGCATCGGCGTCATCGCGCTTGGCGGAAAGCAGATAATACGCAAGCCGCGCGGCCGTCTTCGGACCGATCGTCGGCAGCTTTTCCAACTCTCTGATGAGGTCGGCGAGCGGCCCCGCGACGTACGCCACGCTCGAATCCGAAAGCCTAGAGGCCAGGGATGCCGAGGCCGCCTGCCAGCGGCCCCATGCGCGTTTGTGAAAGTGCGCGCGCCTTCGCCTGCGCGTCTTTGATCGCGACGAGCATGAGATCTTCGAGCGTCTCGACGTCTTCCGGATCGACGGC
>DASQJC010000271.1:0-3405 GCA_035631255.1 Candidatus Eremiobacteraceae bacterium
GATCACCGACTACGTCGCCGCGACGAGCGTCGGGGTCGTCGGCGGCACGCCGCTGCTCGACCTCGCGTACGACGAGGATAGCAAGGCGCACGTCGACATGAACGTGTTCATGACCGACGCAGGCCGATTCGTGGAGCTTCAAGGAACGGCCGAAGCGACGCCCTTCGATCGCGCGGAGCTCGACACGCTGTTAGCCCTCGCCGAAGGCGGAATCCGGAGCCTGTTCGCGGCGCAATCGGCGGCGCTCGGCGCGGTCACCCCCGTGCATGCCCGATAAGGCCGCGCTCGCCGACCTCGCGGCGCGGGTTGGAGCGTTCCACATCACGGATCGCGCCATGAAGCGCGCGCAAACCGACGTCGAGCGCGAGCTCGCCGCCGGAGCGGTCGACGCTGCGGCTGCGCGGGCGTATCTTGCCGCGGTGCGCCGCTACTTCGACGGTTTCTCCAAAGAAGCGCGGCGGAATCTGCGCGACGTCGACCGCCGGCTCGAGGAGATCAATCAGGTCCACTTCAACCTCACCGCCGAGCGCGGGGTGGCGGTCAAGCGCATCGAGGCAACCGAAGCCATCCTGCACGACCTTACGGCCATCGAGGAGAATCAGTAGGAAGCATGAGGATGCTCGATAAGGTCGGCCGGGCGACAACCGATTTCTTCGATTACGCCGGCGGCTTGACGCTTCTGACGTTCGAATCTGCCGGGTTCATCGCGCGCGCACGCGTCCGGATCAAAGAGACGCTGTCGCAGTGCTACCTGCTCGGCGTGCAGTCGTGGATCATCGTCGTGCTGACGTCGCTCTTCACGGGCATGGTGATCTCGCTGGAATCGGCTCAACAGGCCGTTGCCTACGGGGTCGGTAGTCTGGTCGGCGGTGCGGTCGCGTATGGAACCGTTCGCGAGCTCGGACCCATGCTCACCGCAGTGGTCGTAGCCGGCCGCGCAGGCGCGGCGATCGCCGCCGAGCTCGGTTCGATGGTCGTCACGGAACAAATCGAGGCGCTGCGATCTATGGCGCTCGAACCGTCGCGGTTTCTCGTCGTGCCGCGCCTCGTAGCTCTCCTCGTAATGCTGCCGCTGCTCACCGTCTTCGCCGACGTCGTATCGATTCTCGGCGGCATGTGGATCGCATTCACCTACGCGCACATCTCGTACGACACGTTTATTTCCTCGGCTCGCCAGTCGATCGGCTTCGACGACGTCGTGCGAGGGCTGATCAAGTCGGTCGTCTTTGCCGTCATCATCGCAATGGTCGGCGCGTATCAAGGCTTATCGACGCGCGGCGGTGCCGCGGGGGTCGGCGTGTCGACGACGTCGGCCGTGGTGATCTCGATCATTTTGATCTTCATGTCGAACTTCATACTCTCGTTCTTGCTCTTCGGCGGACAGTGAAAGATAGCAACGGCAAGAAGCTGATCGCACGACTCGACAATACCTCGTTATCTTTCGGGGAAAAGGTCGTGTTGAAAAACTGCAGCCTCGACGTCGTCGAGGGCTCGATCACGTGCATCGTGGGACTCTCCGGTGCCGGTAAATCGACGATTCTCCGGCTCATCGACGGCTTGCTCAAACCCACCGAGGGCGACGTGTACGTCGGCGACAAGAACATCGCCGACATGAACGAGGATCAGCTGATCGAGATTCGTCAGCGTATCAGCCTCAGCTTTCAGTTCGCGGCGCTGCTCGATAGCCTTACCGTCGGGGACAACGTGGCCTTACCTTTGCACGAACACTCGAAGCACTCGGATGCGGAGATCCGCAAGCAAGTAATGGACGCGCTCGAAAGCGTCGGCCTCGCACATACCTACGACCTGTTTCCGAGCGAGCTATCCGGCGGTATGCTCAAGCGCGCGGGATTCGCGCGCGCGATCGTTACCCACCCGGAGCTGATCCTTTACGACGAGCCGACGACGGGACTCGACCCCATCGTAACGCACCTCATTACCGACACGATCATGCAGCTTCGCCAGAAGCTCAACGGAACGGCGGTCGTCATCTCGCACGACCTGCATTCGATCTTTATGATGGCCGACTACGTCGCAATGCTCTTCGAAGGCGCCATCATCGCCTACGACACGGCCGATAACATCAAGAACAGCGATAACCCCATCGTGCAGCAGTTCCTACAGGGCTCGGAAACCGGACCAATCCCCATTTGAATCCCACTTCACGAGGGGCGACCGCAGCGAAGGAGTAATAGCGAAAAAGATGACCCGGCAGGCACAGGTTGGAGCCTTCGCGATAGTAGCGCTGCTGCTGTTGTTTGGTATTTTCTACGTGATCACGGATTTCGGAACGCGGCACACCGGATATCGTATCGGCGTGCACTTCGACGGCGCAGCCGGTCTCACGCCGGGCGCTCTGGTGTATTTCAGCGGCGTCAACGTCGGGTCGGTTGATTCAATCCAACTTTTGCCGGACAACACGGTCGACGTCATCTTAGCCGTACGCAACGACATCGATATTCCGGCAGCCTCACGGTTCCTTATTCAGGCACCGTTGACCGGCTCGCCGACGCTCGTCATCGTTCCGCCCAGAGGAACGTCCGTCGCGAAGCTGCCCAGACAAGTGCTTCCCATCGAACAGCAGCCGCAGGGAACCAACGCCGCGAGCGTCGCCGATCTTCTGCAGCAGGGACAAGGTGAACTCAAGCGGTTCGACCAGGTCATGTCCGAGCTTCAGCAACGTACGCCCCGGCTTCTCGATACGCTGCAGTCGACGTTGGACCATGCGAACGATTTGACGACGACCGCGAATGCCTCGGTGCAAGAGCTGATGTCGAAGTTCGTCGCGGCGAGCACGAACATCGAGGAGCTCTCCAGCACGCTCAACGGCGCAGCCACCGAAAGCACGCCGAAGCTCACGCAAATGCTCGATCGCCTCGATGCGACGGCCGCGTCGTTGAATAAATCCATGACGGCACTGCAGGGGCTGGCGACCGATCCGCGCGTTCACGACAATCTCATAGCCACGACCAAGAGCGTTGCCGAGACAACCCAGAACCTCGCTTTGCTGACGCACGACTTGCGCACCGTGACGGGCGATCCGCAAACGCAGGCGCAGCTGCGCAACACGGTTGCCAATCTGGACGCGACGATGCAGAAGGCGAACTCGCTATTGGGACAGCTCGGTGGAACAAGCAACGTCTACGGCGTCGACCAGGGTGCGACGCCCGCACCGAACGTCATACCGGGCGCGACGCCGTATCCATATCCGACCGGCGCCGAAGCGCAGACCCAGCAGGCACACGCGAGCATGTCCCCGGAGATGCGCGCCAAGCTGCAGGGCAAGATGGGATCGCTCGTACGGAACCTGATCAACATTCAGGTACGCTTGAGCGGGCTCTCGCCGGCGCACAACCTCGGAATCAATCCGGTGCTGACGGAAAGTCAAGGTCCGCTGGGCGATAT
>DASQJC010000272.1:0-4453 GCA_035631255.1 Candidatus Eremiobacteraceae bacterium
CAGTACGGCTGGACGTCGCTCTGCTGGGTATACGTCAGCGGATTCGGCTTCTGTCCGTTCTTGGGATCACTGTTGACCTTCTCGAGGTCGAACCCGTCCATCTTACCGCCGTCCGACTCGACGAGGAACGCCGTGTGGAGATGGCTGAGGTCGCCGTACTGCGGCAGCGGAGTCGCCTGCAGCTGGACCAACGTGCCATCGTGCTTGTACGCCCAGTCCTGCGTGTTCGCGTTGGGGTAGTGCATGAAGAGATCGTCGAACGACCGGTTTTCCTGGATCACGATGATGACATGTTTGATCGGGCTGGTCGCCGAGAAATTCTTCGCCTTCATGTTCGCGACCGGGACTCCCGGCGCCACGCTCGTGCTCGGCATCGTCTGGCTCGAACACCCCGTAACGACGGCGATGGCTGCGGCGAACCAGAAGAATAGCTGACGTTTCATTAGTGTTCTCCGAAGACGGCGATGCCTGAACCGTAACCGACGTAGACGCGTCCGTTGACGACCGTCGGCACGCCGAAGTAGCTGCCTTTGTTATGATCGTACTGCCCCACCGGCAACTGGATGAGTTGGTGCGTGAGCTTCATGGCATCGTACGCGTAGAGCGTGATGTTGAGCAGCTTGTTCGAGGGCCGCTGGATCGCCCAAATGATCCCCGTGCCGGGCGTCGAGCCGTTCGAAGAGATGACCGGCGTCGTGCCGCCCATTCCGCCGAACGTCCGCTTCGTCTGTTGCGCGAGGAAGAGACTGGTCGAGGGCGACGTCTCCACGACCCACTGCTTGAGGTGATCTTGGCCGCCGCAGTAATAGATGTCAGTCTGCCCGTTGGAGTCGACATAAAGCGCCGGCCCGCCCCAAAGTCCATGCGGGATGCCGACGGCACCTGGAATTTCTTGCACGACGCGATCGGGTCCGCCTTGCGTGAAGCCGCCGAGATCGTCGCGGTTGAGCAAGTAGAGCGTTTCATCTTTGCCTGCACCGACCATAAGGTCGGGAAACGTGCCGGGCTGCGTCGGGAGCAGCATCGCGCCGCCGGAACCGAAGTCGACGTCATCGCTATCGAGGACCTGCTCGTTGGCGGGCGAGAAGTAATCCTCGAGCGTCAGGTTCGCTGATATCTTCAACGCTGAATCGCCGAAGTTCGAGGTCCCGTCGAACGCGCCGTTGCCAGTCAGCGCGAAGAGATTGCCTTGGTCGTCAGACGCGACGCCATAACCTGACTGCCAGATGGAGCCGAAGCCTTCGAGGTCGTCGACGGTCGTCACGGCGCTGGCCACCGGCGTCAATGATTCGTTATACGCGAAGATCCAGCCGCGCGCTTGCGTCCCGTCGTAGTCGCAGTGCGAACCGAACGCGACGTAGACCACGCCGTTGGTCAACAAGAGTCCCGGCCGGTTGAGCTGCCACAGCGGATTGAACGTCACCACCTGGCCGCCTTGCGTCGTGATCTGACCTTGGATCTCGACCGGACTGCCCGGCAAGTCGAGTCCGGTCCCGATGTCGACTGCGTGGATGTACTGATGCCACGTCCGCGTCGGCGAGGGATCGACGACCTTCGTCACGAGGAACATCGTGTTCGTCGACGGATCGATGACGGGTGTCGATGTGATGCCGACGTTCGGCTGGATATCCTTGCAGCTCTTGATATCGGAGATCGGCATCGGCTGGTCGCCGAGCGCCTGGTTCAAGTACGACTGTTGCCAGACGAGCGCGCCGGTGTCGGCATCGTACGCGAACAGCGAATCGTTCTCGGTCGCCGCATAGATGAGATTGTGCGTGTTGCCGTCGACCGGTGTGAACACGTTTGCGACGTAGAGCGGCTCGCCCATGGTATCCGCGTCGAGCGGTAGATTGAACTGCAGGCCGAAATGCTTCGAGTTGACGTCGTTCACCGTCAACGTCGTCTCGTACGGATTCCAGCCGTCACGCGCGTCGTCGAAATGATACGTCACCACGTCAGTCGCCACCGTGGACGAGCCTTGCTGCACGACGAGTCCCGATGAGGCGCGCTGAACCACGATGATACGCGAGCCCGGGATGAGCTTGCGCCTCACCGGAAGCACGGCCACCGTCGACCGAGCGACGCCCGATGTCACCAAGAACCCGTTCTCGTACACTTGCGTCCGCAAGCCGGACGTCAGTCCGGCTATGCGAACCGCGCGCGTCGACTGATCGAGCCGCGAGATGACGATCTTCGATCGGCTTTGCGTCGAGCCGAAGCGAGGATGAACGGATGCATGCGGACGCGGCTGGGCCGCGCCACAGAGAAAGACGACGGCAGTGCATGCCGCCAATGCGGGTGCGATATGCTTGAACATGGCTGTCTCCGGAGTAGAAGCCAGTGCTTGAGCATATCTTAAGCGGCCGCTTTGCGCTTCCTTGGCACCTTCGGTCACCATATGGTATGCGTTGTCGCCCTGCATGCGTCGTCACTGATCCGGCGGAGCGTGGTCGGCGGCTGCCAACGCTTTAAGCTGACTAAAACTCACCGGTGCTTCGATGGGCACGAACGGCGGTGGATTCTGGCTGTAATCGAAGCAATCCGAGAGGTCGTCCGCGCGCGCGTCGGTCTGCAGCAGCGATGCGAGGCCGAAATTTTCTTCGGTGAAATGAAGTATGCTGCCGAACTCGTGCTGCACGTGTGAGACGTAGCCGTGGCGCGCCCACGCGGATACGACGAGCATGGGCACGCGGAATCCTAGCCCCATGCGGTCGAGCTGCGGCGGCGCGACGTCGTCGTACCAGCCGCCCCAATCGTCCCAGACGATGAAGAGCGCGGTCGAATTATAGAACTGGCTCGTGCCGATCGCGTTGACGACCGACGCGACGTACGACGGACCCGTCGACGATTTGTTTCCTGAGTGATCGGAGTTGATGTCGGGGGGGACGAGCCACGTCACGGGAGCGAGGATGCCGTTTTGCACGTCGGTATTGAACTGGGTCGACGGCGTGTAGATGTTGTTGGTCCAATCGTTGCCGTACCGGATGTGGCTGATGGCGTCGTACGCGTTCCACGTATAGGTCGGTGTCTGCGTGTAAAAGCGCCAATTGATGTTCGCCCCATCGAGAAGATCGCCGAGCGTCTCATAGTCGAAGCACGGGAACGGTCCGGTCACCATTTTTCCGTTCGCGTTGAGCACCGGCACTTTCGTGCCCGGCGGCGAGTCGCAGCCCCAGACGCCGGGAGAATTCGGCAGCCCGATGGCATAGTCGGATTGGCCCGCGATGAGATATTGATGCGCCGGATAGCTGTTGCCGGTCATCGACTGGAACATGTCATCGGCGATCGTGTAGCGCTGCGCGATGACCCAGTCCGGTTGGACTTCGACGCGAGGCGCGTGGGAGAACGGCGCGAGCGGCGGCAGCCGCGGGTCCCACGACTCGAGATCAAACCCGTCCATCTTCCCGCCGTCGTACGCCGAGATGAAATCCGGATGCGCGTGACCGAGATCGCCGACCGCTTCGAGCGGGATCTGCTGGAGTTGCACGGCCTGCCCGGTATGCAGGATGCCGGAGCTCACGGTATGGGCGCCGGGGTAGCCCATGAACATATAGTTGAAGGAACGGTTCTCCATGATGAGGATGACGACGTGCTGGATGGGCGTCGACGCCGCGTGCGCCGGCTTGGCGGCGTGCGGCTGCACGGCGGGCGCTAGCGCGACCGAGCTCGTGCACGCGCAAAGCACGCACGCGGCGCTCGCGCAGAATAGAGCAACAGAGGCGCATCGCATCCGATGGAGCACAGATTCGGTTTCGTAAGCGAAAAGAGGGCATCCCCAGGGACGACGGTCCTAATTTGGGACTGCGTTCACGCGGACTTCAGCACCGCTCGCTTGGCTGTTGCGCGACGACTTCCGTACCGTGGGCCTTATGAAAACGCTTGGATGCCGGTCTGTGCACGTCCGAGGATGAGCGCGTGGATGTCGTGCGTGCCTTCGTACGTGTTAACCGCTTCGAGATTCATGACGTGGCGGATCACATGGAACTCGTCGCTGATCCCGTTGCCGCCATGCATGTCGCGCGCGACGCGCGCGATGTCGAGTGCTTTGCCGCACGAGTTGCGCTTGACGAGCGAGACCATCTCGGGCGCCGCCGCGTGTTCGTCCATGAGCCGGCCGACGCGAAGCGCGCCCTGCAGGCCGAGCGCGATCTCCGTCTGCATGTTCGCGAGCTTCCATTGTATGAGCTGGTTCGCGGCGAGCGGCCGGCCGAATTGCGTGCGCTCGAGCGTGTAGCGCCGCGCCGCGTGCCAGCAGAATTCCGCCGCGCCGAGCGCGCCCCACGCGATGCCGTAGCGCGCCTTGTTGAGGCAGCCGAACGGGCCGGCGAGCCCTTCGACCGCGGGCAGCAGATTTTCCCGAGGCACGCGCACCTCGTCCATGATGATCTCGCCCGTGCTCGATGCGCGGAGCGCGAACTTCCCCTCGATCGGCGGCGCCGACAAACCCTTCGCA
>DASQJC010000273.1:0-3516 GCA_035631255.1 Candidatus Eremiobacteraceae bacterium
CTCTTCTTCGCTCGCGTGACGACCGGCTTTTGACCGGTGATCACCACGAGATCGGAGACTGCGCCGTCGATCGCCTTCGGGTTCTCGATGGCTTCGCCGACGCCCATGTTGACGACGATCTTCACGAGGCGGGGCACTTCCATCGGGTTCTTCAGATCGAAGCGTTTGCGCAGCACGGGAGCGACCTGCTTCTCGTACCGCTCTTTGAGTCTGTTCATCGCTTCCTCACGCCTTCACCGGACGCTCGGCGGTCTCGCCGCATCTCCGGCACGCCCGCTCTTTCGCGTTGCCTTTGACGACGAACGCGATCTTCGCGGGCTTGTTGCATTTCGGGCACACGTACATGACGCGCGAGACCGGCATCGGCAGCTCCTTGTCGAGGATGCCAGCCTTCGCTTTCGGCGTCGCCTTCGTGTGCCGCTTGACGACGTTGACGCCCTCCACTTCGACCGTGCGGTCGCCGTGGCGGACGAGTTTCACGCGGCCGCGCTTGCCTTTGTCGCGCCCGTTGAGGACGACGACCGTATCGCCGGCCGCAAGCCGCATCTTCACCGGCATCAGAGCACCTCCGGAGCAAGCGACACGATCTTCATGAAGTCGCGATCGCGCAGCTCGCGCGCGACCGGACCGAAGATGCGCGTGCCGCGCGGGTTCTTCTGGTCGTTGATGAGCACGGCGGCGTTCTCGTCAAAACGGATGAACGATCCGTCGACGCGCCGCAGTTTCTTCTTCTGGCGCACGATGACGGCTTTGACGACGTTGCCCTTCTTGACGGCGGCGCCGGGAATGGCGCTCTTCACCGTCGCGACGACGACGTCGCCGACGTACGCGTACGGATGACGCGAGCCGCCGGTCACGTGGAACACCATCAGCTCGCGCGCGCCGGAGTTGTCCGCCACCTTGAGCCTGGTCTGAGCTTGGATCACTTCGCCTTCTCCAGGATCTCGACGAGCCGCCAGCGCTTTTTCGCCGACAACGGCCGCGTCTCGGTGATGCGGACGAGATCGCCGACGCCGGCCGAGTTCTCTTCATCGTGCGCGAGGAAGCGCTCGGAGCGGCGCATCGTCTTGCCGTACGTCGGATGCGCTCTCTGCATCTCCGTCACGACGACGATCGTCTTGCGCATCGCGTTGCTCGCGACGCGTCCGACTTTCGATTTGCGCGCTCCGCGCGCGTGAGTCTTCTCCTGTACGGGCGCGTTCAAACCGCCAACCTCCGCTCGGCGAGGATCGTGTGGATCGCCGCGATGCTCCGGCGTAGCCGGCCGACGCGCGCGTGGTCCTCGAGATGCCCGGTCACGAGCTGGAACTTCAAGTTGAAGAGCTCTTCCTTCGTCGCGACGAGCTTCTCTTCGAGCTCGCGCGTCGTCAATTCGCGCAGAGCGCGCAGTTCGCTAGACTTCAAGCAGCTCACCTAACCCTTCGCGCGCGAGGACCTTCGTGCGGATCGGCAGCTTGAATGCCGCGAGCCGCAGCGCTTGTTTCGCGACGAGCGCGTCGACGCCGGAAAGCTCGAACATGACGCGTCCGGGCCGTACGACCGCGACCCATCCCTCGGGCTGACCTTTGCCTGAGCCTTGACGCGTTTCCGCAGGCTTCTTCGTGTACGACTTGTCGGGGAACACCGTGATCCACACCTTGCCGCCACGCTTGATGTGACGCGTCATCGCGACACGCGCCGCCTCGAGCTGGCGGTTCGAGATCCATGCCGGCTCGAGCGCTTGCAGCCCGTACTCGCCGAAGTGGAGTCCGTTGCCGCTTTGCGCGCGCCCCTTCATGCGGCCGCGCTGTACTTTGCGGTGCTTCACCCGCTTGGGCATCAACATCGGTTATGCGCCTCCTTCGCTCGGCGCATCGCTCGATGCGGGGGCTTGCGGTGGGCTTTCCGGTTCGGGTTGCGATGCGGGCGCGGGGGCGCTCGCTTCTGGCGCCACGGCGGCGGGCTCTGCGGGTGCAGTTGGAGCTGCCGGAGCAGCCGGTGCGCTCGGAGCCGCTGTCGGAGCGGCAGCCGAAGGCGCCATTTCGGTTGCGGGTGCTTCAGTCGCAGGCGCTTCGGCAGGCGTGCGCCCATCGGTGACCGGTGCAGGACGACCCGGACGCGGACCGCGCGGACCGCCGCCGCGACGCGGCGGACGCGACTGCAGCGCCGGCGTCGGTGCGCCTTGCGTCTTGCCGTCGGGCAGCACTTCACCGAGATACACCCAGACCTTGACGCCGATGCGTCCGAACGTCGTGTACGCTTCCGAGTGCGCGTAGTCGATGTTCGCGCGCAAGGTGTGGAGCGGGACCTTACCTTCGAAGTTGCGCTCGACGCGCGCGATCTCGGCGCCGCCGAGCCGTCCGCCGCACTGCACTTTGATGCCCTTCGCGCCGGCCTTCATCGTGCGCTGGAGCGCTTGCCGCATGGCGCGACGGAACGCGATCCGCTTCTCGAGCTGATCGACGATGTTGTTCGCGACGAGCTTCGCGTCGATCTCGGGATGCTTGATCTCGACGACGTTCACCGAGACCTGCTTGCCGGAGATCTTTTCGAGCCGCTTCTTGATCTCTTCGATGCCGGCGCCGCGTTTGCCGATGATGATGCCAGGCTTCGCGGTGCTGATGATGACGCGCGCCTGATTCGCGCGGCGTTCGATCTCGACTTTCGAGATCGCAGCGGAGCGCGACATGCCCTCGAGCTCCTTGCGCATCTTCAAGTCTTCGTGCAGCCAGTTGACGTACTGCTTCTGCTCGAACCAGCGCGAGTCCCAAGTGCGGGTGATGCCGAGGCGCAGGCCGACGGGGTGGACCTTCTGACCCATCCTACTCGTCCTCTCCGTCGGACACGATGATCGTCACGTGCGACATTCTCTTCCTTTTGAATCCCGCTTGTCCGCGGGCGCGCGCCTCGACGCGCTTGAACGCCGGACCGCCGTCGACCGTCGCTTTCGCGACGACGAGGCTCTCCGGTTTCATCGAATTGTTGTTCTCCGCGTTGGCCACCGCCGAACGGAGGATCTTCTCGATCGCCTTCGCCGCAGAGAGCGGCGTGAAGCGGAGCAATGTGAGCGCGCGATCGACGCGCTTGCCCCGGATGACGTCGACGATGCGGCGCGCTTTGCGCGGCGGCACGCGAAGGAACTTCGCAGTCGCGCGCGCGTTCACGGCTTCACCTCGGCCTTTTGGCCGCTTCCGTGACCGCGGAACAGCCGCGTCGGCGCGAACTCGCCGAGCTTGTGGCCCACCATGTTCTCCTGCACGTACACCGGCACGTGCTTCTTGCCGTCGTGGACGGCGATCGTGTGACCGACCATCGCCGGCACGATCGTCGACGCACGCGACCACGTCTTGATGACACGCTTCTCCCGCGTCGAGTTCATCCGCTCGACTTTGACGAGCAGATGTTCTGCGATGAACGGGCCCTTGCTATGAGAACGGCTCATCCTTTCTTCCCTCGACGCTTCACGATGAATTTCTGCGTCCGCTTGTTGTTGCGCGTCTTCTTGCCCATCGTCATCACGCCCCAAGGCGTCGTCGG
>DASQJC010000274.1:0-10337 GCA_035631255.1 Candidatus Eremiobacteraceae bacterium
CGGCATGCCGTGCATGTACCACTGCGCGTACGCCGCCCAATATTGCGCTGCCGCAGCCCACTTCGAGTCGACCTTTTGACCGCTGAAGCGCTGCACCCACACTGTGTGGTTGTGCCGCCACACGCCGCACCCGGCTTGAACGTTGTTGATGCTGAGCACGTCCGCTGATAGGCTTGTGTAGCCGTTCGCGGCCATGTACGGGCCGACGGTTGCCATCTGATACGCGACCACCGCCGGATTTGAGATGTCGAACGGCACGTTTGCGGGCAAGCCGCCCACCCACGCGGGCGTCTTACGGTCGCACTTATACAGCACCCAGTCCGCGTGCGGGCTCTGCTGCCACCACTGAAGATCGTGTCCGAGATTCCCAAACGCGCCGATGTCCGCATCGGTGTCGAATGGGAGATAGTACGTCGCGTTGATCGTCGAGTTGCCGTCGATCCAGTCACCCGGCTTGTCCGTGCCCCATGTCAGGACGTAGCGCGGCGCATGCGAGGTGGCTTGCTGCTCCGAGATGTCGCCGTCGAACGGCTGGAACGCGCCGATGATCGACCACGTGTCGGCCATGATCGGACCGGGCAGGGGCGACGCGCTCGGCACGCCGGTCGGCGACGGCGTCGGCGTCGGAGTCGCGGTGGGAGTCGCCGTCGGCGTCGGAGTCGGCGATGGCGTAGCGGTCGGAGTCGATGTCGGCTTCGGCGTCGGTGTCGGCGTGGCCGTGGGTGTCGCGGTCGGCGTCGGCGTTGCGGTCGGTGTCGCAGTCGGCGTTGCAGTCGGTGTCGCCGTCGGGGTCGGCGTCGCGGTCGACGTCGGCGTTGGTGTCGGCGACGGCCGATGCGTCGGACTCGCGGTCGGAGACGGAGACGGACTCGGTGACGCCGTCGACGTGGGCGTGGGCGTCGGAGACGGTTTGGTTGTCGGACTAGCCGATGGCGAAGCGGTCGGCGCCGGCGAGCGGCCTTCTTGCGGGATGAGCACGACGCTGCTCGCGCCCTTGCCGCCGCCGCCGCATGCAGCAAGCACGAGCGCGAGCGCCGACAATAATGCCGACGCCGCGATGCGCACCGTCCCCCACCGTATCGCCATCAACCTTCCATCGGCGCGGACACGGCCACCGGACATTGGCGTACGACACACCTCCAGCGGTGCATCAAATGATTGCGCCGCATCATACGACTTCGGTCTCAATCAACGCGCGAATCGAACGCCCTTCCCCGCGCAGACGTGCGATCGACAAACATCGGTCATCGCTCGGATGGATCGCAAGCCTAGCTATCCATGCGCCCGCTTGCTCTGCATTACGAGTTCGCGAAGCGACACCGACATCGACGCACGACGAAACCGACCGGACTTCTCACGTCCGGCCGGATCCGCTTCCTAGCTTCCTTAGTACGCTCCGTCTAAGACGAAGCGTCAGCGCGGCGCCATTCGCATCGCTCCGTCGATGCGGATGACCTCGCCGTTGAGCATCCCGTTCTCCGCGATGTGCCGTACTAGCGCCGCGTACTCGGACGGCTTGCCCAAACGCGACGGGAACGGGATCTGCTGCGCGAGCGACAATCGCGCCGGCTCGGGCAGCCCCGCGAGCAGCGGCGTGTCGAACACACCGGGTGCGATGCTCATCACGCGAATGCCGTTGCGGCTGAGATCACGCGCTGCGGGCAGCGTCATCGCCGCGATGCCGCCCTTCGACGACGCATAAGCGATCTGCCCCATCTGCCCGTCGTACGCGGCGACCGAAGCGGTACACACGACCACTCCCCGCTCGCCGCCTTCATCCGGATCGTTCTTCGACATCGCTTCCGCTGCGAGCCGCAGCGCGTTGAACGTCCCGACGAGGTTGACGCGGATGACCTTTTCGAATCGGTCGAGCGGATGCGCGCCTTCCTTACCTAGCGTCTTTTCGGCGATCGCTATGCCCGCGCAATTCACGAGCACTCGCAAACCGCCGGGCTTATCCGCCGCTGCGCTCACCGCGGAGCGGACGTCGCTTTCGCTCGTCACGTCCGCATGCACGAACGAGGCCTTCCCCTTGAGACGGCCTACGAGCTGTTGACCGACAGCATCGTTGACATCGGCGACGATCACGGACGCGCCGGCGTCGCACAACGCCTCGACCGTCGCCGCACCGAGTCCGGATGCACCACCTGTGACGAGCGCGCTGGCTCCGGCAAGATTCATGACGCCCTCCTGAACGACGAGGCCGCTGCGCGCAGACAATACCATGTCGCGACGCGCTTACCTGCTCGTCATCGAGACGGCAGATGCCGAACTATCGTTCCGTTGGTTAGCGGGCAGCGGAGCAGGGTAGGAATTCTGCATGATCGGTCCCGTTGCAAGAGGGTTCGAATGACCTTTTGGCGCTTTTGCGTGTTAGCCACAGCCGTCGTTATCGCCGGCTGCTCTTCGAGTGCGTCGCCGAAGATCAGCTCGTCGCAACAACGCGGTCCTCTGAACGGCCCTCAGCACGGCATCATCAAACACGTCGTCATCATCATCCAAGAGAACCGCACCGTCGACAACTTATTCAACGGCTACCCTGGGATCGACACAGCGCAAAGCGGCCTCGATTCGCAAGGCAACACGGTCCAGCTCGTCAAGCGCCCGTTGTTCCAGCCCGGCGGCCCCAACCATGACCACACTGCCTTCGAGAGCGCTTACGACAACGGCAAGATGGACCGATTCGACAAAGTTCAGAACGGCCGCGGCATCCCCGACCTATCCTACTCGTACACGGATCCCACCGACGTCGCTCCGTATTGGCAGATGGCGCAGAAATACGTCATCGGCGATCGCATGTTCCAATCGAATTCGGGCCCGTCGTTTCCCGCGCACCAATATCTCATCGCCAGCCAATCGCCGTGGGCCGACGAGAATCCGACCGGCGCGCCTTGGGGATGCGACGCGCCTCAAGGGACCACGGTGAATGCGCTCAATTCCCAGGGGCAAGAGTACGTCTACGGATTTCCGTGCTTCGACTACCAGACGATCGCCGACGAGCTCGACGGCGCCGGCATCAGCTGGCGCTACTACACGCCGCTCTCGGAAGGCGTATGGTCGGCGTTCGACGCGATCAAACACATCCGATACGGCCCAGACTGGAACACCGACATCGCGTCCTTCAACGCGTACACGCCGGCGAAGGATTTCGCACGTGGCGACATGGCGGACGTCACGTGGGTCGTGCCCGCGGGCTTCAACTCGGATCATCCGAATCAAGTCGGCGACCACGGTCCGCAGTGGGTCTCGAGTCTCGTCAACGCGATCGGCAACGGTCCTGACTGGGACTCGACCGCGATCTTCGTCGTCTGGGATGACTGGGGCGGCTGGTACGATCACGTCGCCCCGACTCAGCTCGACGTCTTCGGTCTCGGTCTGCGCGTGCCGCTCCTCGTGATCTCGCCGTACGACCGGCAAGGCTACATCTCGCACGTCGACCACGAATTCGGCAGCATCATGCGCTTCACCGAGGAGACGTTCAACCTCCAGACGCTTGCGGCTTCCGATGCGCGCGCCGACGATCTCCTCGACTGCTTCGACTTCTCGCAATCGCCTCAACCGTTCAAGCCGATCACCGGCGTTCAAGCACCGCCGCAATATCATGGCACGTCGATCCTCAGCGACATCGCACCCGACGACGAGTAAAGCCTAACCGACCTGCAGAACCCGGGCCCATGACCTGCAACCGGCTCATCTTCCATAGATGAGCGCCTCCGATCGTGCTCTCAAAGCGCTGGAGCAGCGCATCATCGTTTGCCGCCGTTGTCCGGAGCTGCGCGCATACTGTCGCGAGATCGCGCGCGCCGGCAAGCGCGAATTTGCGGGCGAAACGTATTGGGCCAAACCCGTGCCGGGAATCGGTCCGTCATCGGCGCGCTTACTCATCGTCGGACTAGCGCCCGCGGCGCACGGCGCGAACCGCACCGGCCGGATGTTCACCGGCGACTCGTCGGGTGCATGGCTTTCGCGCGCGATGCATCGCGCCGGCTTCGCCACCGTGCCCCACTCGATCCGCCGAGGTGACGGCTTCGCGCCGATCGACGCTTACATCGCGGCGGCGTTGCGCTGTGCGCCGCCCGGCAACAAGCCGACCGCCACCGAGCTCGAGCGCTGCGCGCCGTACCTCCGCTCAGAGATCGATCTTCTGCGGCGCCTTCGCGTCGTCATCGGACTCGGCAAGATCGGCTTCGACAACGCCGTCCGCGGGCTCGAGGCCTGCGGTTACAAGCACTCCGAAAAGAGACCGTCATTCGCGCACGGCGCGATCTCGACGATGTCAGCATCAGACCGTCCGTCTCTCACGCTCATCGCATCCTACCACCCGAGCCGCCAGAACACGAATACCGGCGTGCTCACGCGCTCCATGCTCGACGCCATCTTCCGCCAAGCAAGAACTCTTCTTGATCGAGCGCGTTAGATCGCGCCGCCATGTACATCACTGTACATCTGATTTGAGGCGCGTCCCCGCTAGGCCCCCGAGGCATTGCGAGCCGATGATCTCGCGGCATGCGCATTGATGATCGACGCGATGTAAGCGATGCGCCGTTCACGCGCCGCCGGCGTCCAGGCGCTCGCGTGGGGCGTCATGATGACGTTGTCGAGTTCTTCGAAGGGAAGGTCGCCGGGTGTGAGCGTCTCCGACGCCTTGCGTGGATAACGATACCACACATCGATCGCTGCGCCCGCGATGCGGCGCGATGAAAGAGCGTCGAACAGCGCCTGTTCGTCGACGATCGGGCCACGCGCGACGTTCACGAGCACCGCGCGCGGCGACATCAGCGCGAAGCGTCGCGCATCGACGAGCCCTTGCGTCAGCGGAGACAGCGCACACGCGACGACGATCGCGTCGCTTCGGCTGATGAGCGAATCGACGCTCGCCGCGTCATCGAGCCGCGCGGGCGCATCCGCCAATAGTCCGGGCGGTATCGGCTTATCCGGATGGAGCGTGACGGCGCGGCAGCTGATGCCGAACGCGACCGCTCGGCGAGCGACCTCTTCTCCGATGCGGCCGAATCCGATGAGCCCGAGCGACGAGCCGCTAAGCTCCTCGACGAGCTCGCGCGAACCGAAATAGCCAAAACGCCACTCCCCGCGGCGCAACGCTGTGTCGGCAGCGAAGAACCTTTGGCGAAGCGCGACGAGCGCACCGATGACGTACTCCGCCATCGGGATCTCGTGGCCGATGCCTGCGACGAGCTCGACGCCTTTTCTGAGTGCGGCCTTATCGATCATCTCCGTGCCGGCGGCCGGACAGATCAGCAGCTCGAGCGCGTGCGCGCCGTGCGCCATCGAAGCGTCGAAGCGCGTCGCGAGGATGATCTGCGCATCGCCGATCGCCTCGCTCACCGCGGCCGGATCTTTCGGATCAGCAGCTACGAGTTCGATCGTCTCATCGAGCCGCCCCCGCAAATCCTCGAACCACGACGGGGTCAGCGAGACGACTTTCATCGAGCTCATCGACGACGCATGACGACGACCATGCGCCACGAGTCCATCTTCATCGTGAACGGCACGCGCTCGTCGAGGTCGCCGTACCACCCGACGATGTCGAACATTCCGCTGCGCGCGACGATGTTCGCGACCGATCCTCGCAACCACATGCGGTGAAGCTGCTTGCTGACGACTTTGCGCGGCGCTCGGCCATCGGCGTACGTCGCGTCGATCGTGAGCGTCGCTCGATAGGTCTCGGCGACCGCATCGTGCGCGCTCGTATCGTAACGCGCGGCCACGACGACGCCAGGATGACGCTGCGTCCATTTGCCCAGCGTCCGGCCGTGGTGCGGATCGAAATAGTCCGCCGGGTGCGTCAGCTCTAGCATGAACAAGCCGCCACGGCGAAGCGCGCCGCCGGCGGAGCGCAGCGCGGCGATGCCGTCGTCATCGGACGTGCAGTGCGCGAACGAGTCGAAAAGGCACATCGCCAAGTCGACGCGCCGGCGCAACCGGAACGAGCGCATGTCGCCGCGACGCAACTCCAACCCAACGTCGTCGGCCTTCGCCAACCGCTTCGCATAGGCGAGCATCGCTTCGTTCAGGTCGATCCCGACCGCCGCGATCCCGCGCTTGGCGAACTCGCGCAGATGATGCCCAGGCCCGCATGCGAGCTCGAGCACGCGCTTCGGTTCCCGCACTCCGTGCACATGCGCGAGCGAAAGCAGCCCGTCGGCCTCCTCGGCGATGTCGCGAAACGAGAACGCTAGGTCGTACAGCCGTGGATTCTCGTAGATCCGGCTACCCTTCTCAGGGCGTGACAAGCGGGCGCTTTTCATGATCCAGCCGTTCCATGAGCGACTCCGCCGGATACGTCATTATCTCCGAGAGCGTCGGATGCAAGTGCGGCATCTCCATGACGTCACGGACGTTCGCGCCGAAGTAGAGCAGTGCGATCGCTTCGTGGATGAGATCCGACGCCTCGGCGCCGACGATCGCGACGCCGAGTATCTTGCCGTCGGGTGCGGCGATCATCTTGACGAAGCCCTCGGTACGGCCGGTCGCGATCCCCTTGCCGAGGTCGTCGAACGGATACGACGCGATCGCGTGGTCGATGCCGCGCGCGATGCATTCGCGCTCCGTCAACCCGGCGACGGCGACCTGTGGTTCGGTGAACACAGCTCGAGCGGACTGCAAGCTGTAGTCGATCTTCTTACGCTGAGATGAGAACGCGTTGCAGACCGCGAGCATTCCCTCGTGGACGGCGACGTGGACGAGCTGCAAACTCTCGTGGAGCACATCGCCTGCGGCGTAGACGCGCGGGTTCGTCGTCCGCAGATACTCGTCGACCTTGATGCCCTCGCCGTACGTTATCCCGGCCGCTGCGAGGTCGAGTCCGTCGATGTTCGGGTTACGCCCGAGCGCGACGAATATCTCATCGGCCCGGACGCTCATCTCTTCGCGATCGCGCAGGAAGCGGACGGTCTTCGCTTGAGCGTTGCGCTCTACGCCGGTCAAGATCGTACCGGCGTGCACGGTGATCCCGTCGCGTTCGAGCGCTCCGCGCAGCGAGCGGCCGATGTCTTCGTCCTCATCCGAGAGGAGCGTCCGGCTGCGCTGGACCATCGTCGTCGCGACGTCCAGTCGCGAAAGATATTGCGCGAGCTCGCACGCGGTCGGACCACCGCCGAGGACGACGACGCTCTTGGGCAGCGACTCCAATTCGAGGACGTCGTCGCTCGTGACGAAGCCGGTCTTCTTAAGACCGGGTATATCCGGCACCGCGATGGTCGAGCCCGTGGCGATCAAGAACCTCTCAGCAGAAATCGTCCTGTCGCCCGCCTCGAGCAAGTCCGGGCCGACAAAGCGAGCGGCATCGCGGACCACCGCAAACGTCTCGATGCCGTCGATCCGGTAGTCGGCGAACTCTTTGATTATCCGGCGTTTGCGCTCGACGACGGCCTTCGCATCGATGCGCGGCGTATCGGCGATGATGCCGTACTCGGACGCTTGGCGGACGAGCTGCGCCACTTCTGCCGATCGAAGGAGCGTTTTCGACGGCATGCAGCCTCGCAGGATGCACAAGCCCGCGAGCGGTCCAGGACCGTCGACGATGACGACGGATTTTCCGAGCTCTCGAGCTGTGACCGCCCCCGCATAGCCGGCGCTTCCTCCGCCGACTATGCACAAATCGTATTCGGTCGCGCTCGCCTCGCTCATTGACCGCTTGTTCGGACCGACCGGAGCCGCCGACCTCTAAAGGCGGTGGCGTCGCGCGCGCGAATGTGGCGTAGATGTCCAAGTCGCAGCCATTCACCGACGCTGGTGCGCGCGAACGTGTCGTGCGCAGACTCGCGGGCATGTTCGCGATCTCGGTCATCGTCCAAGCAGCGCTGTTCCTCGCGTTGGGCGCGCTCTATAGGTACGCTGCGCGTTATGCGCTCGACACCATCGCGAACGCATCGCAAGGAAGCCCACCGGCGGGGGCCGATGCTGTCGCCGCGCTCATCGTGCTTCTGCTGGAGCTCTTCACCGCGCTCTTGATCGGCTTCTTCGCTGCTCGGCGTCTCATCAGCGCCGTCGTCCGCGCGACGCCCCATCCGATGAAACCGCCGACGCGCCCCATCCCTTGGGCAAGTCTTTGCGCGGGCGGAATCGTCGCAGTCGTCGGCGTGCTCGACTTCGCGCGTCAACCGCTGCTCGAACAAGCATGGTCGGCTTGGTTCGTCGAGCTCGTCCGTGACGTCGGCATCGCGCTGCTCTTCTGGTACGCAGCTGCACGCGCGATGGGCGTTCGCAAGGCGTCGTGACTCGATTCGTCAGATTCGTCGGACTGGACGGAACGCCGCGCGAAGGATCGGTCGACGATAGCGGCGCCGTCGAAGGTTCGCGGATCGGCCTCGACGGCCTCAAACTGCTGGCGCCGTGCCTGCCCTCGAAGATCGTGTGCGTCGGACGCAACTACGCGGAGCACGCACGCGAGACCGGATCGACCCCGCCCACTGAACCGCTCCTCTTCTTCAAGCCGCCGTCTGCGGTCATCGGCCCCGGCGACGATATCGTGTATCCACGCCAAAGCAAACGCGTCGACTACGAGGGCGAGCTCGCGGTCGTCATCGGACGCCGCTGCCGTGACGTCATGGCCGATCGAGCGCGTGATTACATCCGCGGTTTTACCGTCTTCAACGACGTGACGGCTCGCGATCTCCAGCGGACCGACGATCAGTGGGCGCGCGCGAAGGGCTTCGATACGTTCGCCGCCATCGGGCCCTGCATCGTCGACGGTCTCGATCCGTCGGCACTGCGGATCCGCACGACGCTCAACGGCGAAGTGAAACAAGACGCGCCGACGTCAGAGATGCTCTTCGACGTCTACACGCTTATCGAATTTGCGAGCGCGGCGTTCACGCTCGAACCAGGCGACGTCGTCGCGACGGGCACGCCGAGCGGCATCGGACCGATGCAACCCGGCGATGAGGTGACCGTCGAGATCGAGGGTATTGGGAAGCTGACGAACCGCGTCGTCGGTCGCTAAGGCTTCGGCGGCGGGAAGAACGCGTCTTCCGTGACGGCGACATGGAACGGAGCTCCGCTCGTCAGCGTCACGTCGTCGCCTTTGCGCAAGAAATCGATGAGGAAGAATCCCGGCACGGTCATGTCGGCGACCTCCGCCACGCTGCCGGCCATGCCGTTGCGCGAGTTCTCATCGGCGACGAGACTCGCTTGCGTGATGTCGACGGCGACGTCTGGTCCATTGGGAACGGCGATGGGGTCGAACTGCAGCCTCAAAATCCCGTCGACGCGGCCGCCATGCGCAGGCTGTACCCTGATGACCTTACCTGTACCAACCGTACCCTTCGCGATTGCGACACGAGTGCCGACGATCACGTCATCGACGACCGTATACGAAAACGCGTCACCCACGTGATTGTGCGCCGATGAGACCGTCTGCTTCATCGCGATGCGGATGAGCGTGCCGGTCGATAACAGCGTGTTTTGGTTCTGTTCGGTATCGGGCGCGTTAGCGTGCGGAATCGCTAGGGCGGCGCGGGGGATGCTTGTCGCAAGCATGATAGCGATGCCCGCGAGGGCGCCTAGATGAGCTGGTCGCATGGTCGTGGCCTCAGAAACTACGCCCTGTTACAGTCGTTCTACAACAAAACGGACGCCGCGGCCTCCGCGTTTCGGCCCGGCGACCCCACCCGAAGCCCTAGACTCGTGAGGGCGGTCATTGTGCGCGCCGGCCCGGACAGGCTTTAATGGAGCCGGGAGGGCCGATGATGGGTCTCGGCCCCCACCTCTTTCAGTTCATACGCAACCGAGGTGCCGCCCATGCGCCACGCCAGAGCGACATTCGAAACCCTCCACGCATCGCATGCCCGCATCGACGATCGCGGCGGAGCCGCTTTGTTCTATGCGATGAGCGGGCTCTTTTTCGCTCTCTTCGCGTTCGCGATCTGGTATTGCCCGCGCCACCTTTGATCCCGGCTACCTGCCTCGGCCCGTTTAGCTGATCGCCTTCTCCCCATCAAGCACCGCCGCCGCCCACCGCACCGCCTCACCCGGCTCCGGCGCGCGATCCGGCAGTCGCACATAGCTCAAGCCCTCTCGACGTTCCCGGTGCCACGCGGCCAGAATGAACAACTGGTCGATCTCATCTTGCCGCACGAACGAACGAGACGCGCTCTGCGGGCGATGGTTCGCTTCGAGCAACCCTGCGAGTTCGGCGTGCGCCCGCTCGCGCTCGGTCAACCGGCGCGGCAGAGACGTTCGCGCCGCGAGACGGCCGCCGCAGAACAAGAAGCACGCTTCCGTCGCCGCGTCGGTCGAAGGCGCCATAACCAAGACGTTCAGGGCAAGTGCGGTCTCGAGGTCGCCGTGGAGGCTGCGCAGCCTTCGCAAGCGAT
>DASQJC010000275.1:0-2823 GCA_035631255.1 Candidatus Eremiobacteraceae bacterium
ATCGGCGACTGCGTCATGGCGGTCTTCTCGGCACCGTATCAGACGCCCGACGATGCCAAGAACGCGGTCATGTCGGCGGTCAAACAGCAAGAGCGCATCCTCGAACTGTGTGAAAAATGGAAAGCCGAAGGCAAAAAAGAGTTTACCGTCGGCATGGGCATCAACACTGGTGAAGTCGTCATGGGAAATCTCGGCGCCAGCTCGCGCATGAACTACACCGTCATCGGGGATAACGTCAACGTCGCGGCACGCCTCTACAACGTCGCCAAAGGCGGCGAGATCATCATCAGCGACTCGACGTACGCCGAATGCAAGGACATCGTCGACGTCGACCCGCGTGAGCCGGTTGCGGTGAAGGGTAAGACCCAACCGATCTCCATTTACAATGTCAAGAAGATCAAAGCAGCGGGCACCGTCGCCGAGCCTCCATCGGCTCCGCCAGAGTTACAGCCGGCCTAGGAAAAGGTCGTGCTGACGCGCGATGCGGTGGAGCTGTTCGCCGCGGCGTTCGTAGCGAGCGTGTTCGGCTCGATGGTCGGGTTGGGCGGAGGCTTCATCTTCGTACCGATCCTGCGACTGTTTTTGGGCTTCGCGCCGGCCGAAGCGGCCGGAACGTCGCTCGTTCTCATCGTCGCCAACAGCGCGAGCAGCGTCGCCACATATCTCTGGCACCGTCGCGTGCATCTGAAGATCGGTCTCATCGTCGCGCTCGGCGGTCTGCCTACCAGCGTTCTCGGCGCGATTCTGGCCCTTCACATACCACCGAGACTGTTCGATTGGATCCTCGCGGCCATCTTGGTAGCCGTAGCGGTGGACATGTTTTTGAATGCAGAACGCCGTCTCGCCGGCCGGCCGGAACACCATCACGTTCATCGCATCAAAGGCATGTCGTATCGTGCGGCGTTCGGTCTAGGCCTCGTCATCGGCCTCTTCTCGAGCTTGTTCGGCCTCGGCGGCGGCATCGTGCTCGTGCCGTCGCTGCTCTATTTCTCCGAGTTGCCGGCGCACGCCATCAGCGCTACGTCGCAGTTTGCCATCTTGCTGACCTCGCCCGTCGGTTTGATAACGCACGCGGTACAACACGACGTCGTTTTTTCAAACGCGATTCCACTCGTCCTCGGCGGACTGCTCGGCGGTCCCATCGGCGCACGTCTCTCGCTTCGCCTAAAGTCTCCGCAACTTTTAATCGCCGTCGCAGTATCATTAGCGATTGCCGCCGTAAGTCTGATCTGGCGCCACCTTTAAAGGACGTTCGATGGTTTCCGCACCGGCAGCGCCGAGCATCTTTGCTTCGCGTGCCTTTAGACAGTATTTCATCGGACAGTCGCTCAGCATGCTGGGCGACGGATTGCGCACGCTCGCCGTTCCCTTGCTCGCCTATCACCTAACCCACTCCGCACTGTCGACGGGTGCCGCGTTCATTTGCGAGATTGCGCCGTTCTCGCTCTTCTCGCTGATCGGCGGCTCGCTGGCCGACCGCATCGACCGCCGCAAGTTGATGATCGGGTGCGATGCGATCCGATTTGCGGTCATGGCGTTCTTTGCGATTGCCTATTGGCTGCATTTCCTCACGCTTCCGATGATCTACGGCGGTCTCGTCCTCATCTCGATCTGTGCGGCGGCGTTCTTGGGCGGACAGTCATCGAGCATTCCCTACATACTCGGACGCGAACGCTCGACGGAAGCCATCGCGGTCCTGATCGCTTCGGAAAACACGTCGAACCTCGTAACGCCCGTGCTCGGCGGCGCGCTGTTCGCCTATTTCGGTCCGTTGCCTGCACTAACCCTAAACGCGCTCACTTATCTCGCGTCTCAAATCTCGCTTTCGCGCATTCCGTCGCTCGGCCCTGAGGAAGCGTCTGGATTACCGTCGATGCGCGGTCTCGGCGCCGATATCGCGCTCGGTTTTCGGCTGCTCTGGGGTGATTTGACCATGCGCATTCAGGCAGTCGCGGGTCTCGTCTTCAACTTCTTCGGCTTCGGCAGTTACGCCATACTGATTCCATTTCTGAAGAAAGGGTTCGGAGCCAGCGATCAGCAGGTGGGCATCTTCCTGGGGATCTCGGCGGTGGGTGCCGTTGCCGGTGCCGCTTTTGCGGCACGATACTCGCGGCGCTGGCCGTTCGGGCGAGCGCTCACGACGGCGTACATCCTCGATGCGTTTCTCTTCGTACCGGTCGTGCTGGTGTCGAATCTTTGGGTCGCCTCCGTATTTTGGGCCGCGTCGAACACCGTAGCGAACTTCGAAATCGCACAGATCATTGGTTTCCGCATGCGCGTGACCGACGAAGCCATGATCGGTCGCGTCATGGGTGCGGTTCGTGTCTTAGTGCTCTCGAGCGTGGCACCGGGCGTGTTGCTGTTCGGCTACGTTGCCGATCGCTACTCGCCGCACGCTGGGATGTGGATCGGCTGCCTTGGCTTCGTCGCGATGGCGCTGGCTGCCGTTTCGATGCCCGCGCTGCGCAACGAGACGCGATGATACACGCATTCATCCTCGCCGCGATAACCGTACAGCTTTTGAAGCTTCCCGATCACGCGACGGTCGATCCGTTCGGCACGCGGCCGTTGATGACGGTATCGCCGCACGGCAACGTTACGGCCGTCGCGACGATTCACGGTTATTTGACGCGGACGATCGTTTGGCGAGGGGATCGTCCGGTCGTCGTGAGGACGGACCCGCCTGTCCTCGGCGACCTCCGGCGATTGTGCGAGAACTTTCCGCAATCGACGGTGGGTCCGATACTCGCGGGAACGCTGAGCGACGGGTCCGTCATCGCTACGATGCAGTCGCCGGCGATCGTCGATCTCGACGATACGTCG
>DASQJC010000276.1:0-5472 GCA_035631255.1 Candidatus Eremiobacteraceae bacterium
GGCTGCGTGCACCGGCGTCGGGGCTGGTTCCGCCGGTTTCGTCGCCTTGGAACTCGACGTCTCCGTCGTCTGCTTGCCGCCGGTCGCGATCGCCGCGAGCTTCCTTATCTCACGCTCGTTGCGCTGCAGGACGCTCAGCCGGTTCATCATGTCGTGCGTCTGCTTCGTGAACGCGGCGAGCTGGCGGTGCTGCTGCGCGTCCGCCACCTGCAGTTTGCGGACCTGAGCGTCCGCGGCGTTCACCGCACCGAGCTGGAACGTCGTCATCGCTGCGACGAAGACGAGCACGCCCGCCCCGATGACCGCGAGGTGGCGGTGCGACACTTCCAACTTGTAGATCGATTCCGAGCTGTGCGGGATTATCTTGATGACGATCCGCTTCGTCGACGAGAACAGCTCCTTTAGCACTTCTCTCCCCCGCTGAACGGTGCGCCGTATGCGGCGCTCGCGAGCCCCGCGGGCTTCCATGCCCTCAGCCGCGCTGTCGCGGCCGACCGGACCTCTCCCTTGCGATGCCGAGCGCTCTGCGCTCTTCATCGCTCGTCTCTTTGTCGGTCTCGAACCCGCTCACGGATTTCGCATACGTGCGAACCTCTTCGCGCGAGTAGATGCTCGAGAGTACGAATCCGTCGCCCTTGCCGTCGACGACCGCGAGGGCGTACGACAGCTCCGACCCGACGTCGGGGAACGCATTGAAGCGGACGAACCCGACGTTTTGCAATGCACCGTCCGCGGCCGCTTCGAGCGCGGCGAGCCTCCGGCGTACGTCCGTAAGATCCGGCGGCACCGCGACTTGCGGAGAGCCCGAGCGCGCGGGCGCTCGACCGGATCGGGACCGCGCAGTCATCAAGTGGTAGACGACGAGCGCGGCGATCGTGAAGGTGGCGCTCAAAACGAAAGTCGGTGACGTAACGGCCGGCGCCAAGCCGCTCACGAACGTCTGCCAAGCGTCAGTCATGACGATGGTCTGGCCCAGGTTCGCACCGGAACTCACACCTGTCCTTTTGTCCCGCTCGGATGGTGCGAACCATCGAGCGACACACGTCATAAGGGGAGGCTCGAGTCAGGACGAGCCGCGGCACCCGAAAGGTCCCACACGCCGCTGCTACCTTCCGGTCCTGACGGGATTAGCGGGTTTTCGTCGCGCGGGTCCTGACCGTCGTCGCCTCCCATGCGAACGGAGAGGGAGGGATTCGAACCCTCGAGACGGTTTTAGCGCCTACACGCTTTCCAGGCGTGCCTGATCGACCACTCCAGCACCTCTCCGCGAGGTGACGTGCTCTTCATCACGTGTCGACTTGACCGAGCTTGAAACGGAATCCGGAGAGGGTGGGATTCGAACCCACGAACGGGTATAAGCCGTTACTCGCTTTCGAGGCGAGCGCGATCAACCAACTCTGCCACCTCTCCGCATGCGTCGTGCGCCTCACGACAACTCTTCCGCTCGTCGCTCTTTGAAGAACGAGCGCAGCATCTGCGCCGCATCTTCTCCGAGCACTCCTCCTTCTACCGTCACCCGATGGTTCAATTTCTCATGGCTTGCGACGTTCACGACCGAGCCCGCGCCTCCACCTTTCGGATCGGCGCATCCGTAGACGATCCTGTCGATCCTCGCCGCGACGCACGCCGCCGCGCACATGACGCACGGCTCTTTCGTCACATAGAGCGTCGAACCGCTCAGCCGCCAGCCGCCCGACCTCGCCGCCGCCTGACGGATCGCGACGACCTCTGCGTGCGCCGTCGGATCGTGCGCAGCTTCCTTTTGATTGAAGCCTACCGCGGCGATCTCGCCGTTGCGCACGAGCACCGCACCGACCGGCACATCGCCTCGCGCGCTCGCGACCGCAGCAAGTTCGAGCGCGCGGCGCATATAGGACTCGTCATCCATGGCGCGCCCGAGTGGGCTCGAACCACCAACCTTCGGCTTCGGAGGCCGACACTCTATCCAATTGAGCTACGGGCGCACGAAATTTCACGCTGCAGAAATAGGCGCATTCGTCGGATTCTTCGACCTTCCCTCGGCTCGCGATTCGAGCAGCTCGAGGAAACGAGCGTAAGCGATGTAGCTCGCGATGTTGCCGTACACCAACGCGGGGATGAAAGCGACGTCGAGCCACGCCTTCCATTTCGCTTGCGCGACAGCATCATGGACGTATGTCGTCGTGATCGCGCCTCCGATCCAAATCGGGATCCCATACAATATCGCCACGATCAACGTGATAGCGAAGAGGAAGACGAACGTCTGCCGGAACGAGCCGGAAACGAGCCACCACGATCGCTTGAACGACGCGACGACTCCACGACCCTCATAGACTGTGATGATAGCAGTAAACGCGTACTTCACCCCCAGCCATGTGGCAAGAACGAGTACGATCAAAAGCACCGTGCCGAATAACAGTGGAAGCGCCGGATCCGTCACAACTCCGGGGAAAGCCAATGCCGTACCAGACGCAACGATGCCGCCGACCAACCCGACCGTGACCGCGATTACCGCAAGCGATGCCGTCATGAACCGGACGATCCAACCTGGCGCGAATGTCAGCTCGGGCATCAAGACTCGCAACCCGATGAACGCCTCGATCGGAGAGACCGCGTAGTAGACGGCCGAGGAGCCGAACCCTTGCGATGTCACCGGAAACGATGCAGCGACCGCGTGCACGGCCCAAATAAGAAGAACGAGCGGCCACGAACGAACGACGGCGCCGATAGCCTTATCAAGCGCCTCACCCAAAATGACGCCGAGTGGATCCGCTTTCATGCAGCACCGCGCCGGCTGACAGCCCGACGAGAAATGGTGCCTCGGGCAAGATTTGAACTTGCGGCCAAGGGCTTATGAGTCCCCTGCTCTACCACTGAGCTACCGAGGCTGACGACGGAAGCGAGAGACGACCGTCATCTCGTTCTTTCGTCAGCCCGGTACGCCAGTCCTTATCCTATACGTGTGCCGCTGGGCGACCTACGACTTAAGCCGCTGCGCGACGAACGTACCGACTTCGTCATCGATGTTGCTATCTTTCCATTGCCCTCTGATGACGCCGTCAGATCCGAGGGTCCCGCGAAACGTGATCGTCGCGTCGAGAACTTTGTCGTTCGTCGCGATCCGCTTCCACGTCCACACGATCGATTCGCCGTCAGCAGCACCATCGATCGATCCGAGCCCGCTCGAGCCCTTGCACGATCCACTCAGCGCGCCATCGCTCTCTTTGAACGTGCATGTCGGCGATATCACTTCTTCCGCACTATCGCTGCTCAGAGTTCCGCTGACGACCCACTTCCCGCTGACGTCCGTTTTCGCCAGCACCGTTGAGGCGACGGCGATGACCGCGACCGCGACGAAGAACGCTAATATAGTTTTCAACGATTGCTCCAGTCCAACGCGATCTTGATAGAATGCGCAAAACGACGGGCCATGTTACCTGCCGACCGGTCCTCGTGGATTCCGCCGTCTCGCCGCCGCTTCCCGCCGGAGCGATGCGTCTAGTGGAAGGTCAACTTCACCAAAAGAGACGTCTGGGGCAGCGCGTACGTGCCGAGGATGCCCGGCGTCGACTGCGATTGCGTCAGCTCGACTTGCAGCGCGCGCCGCACCTGGTAAGCGATACCGAGCGCCTGTGCCGGCGGCACCGAGAACGTCGTGCGATAGAGCGTATACGCTCGCGGCGATATCTGCTTGCGCACCTCGAGCGTCGGTCGGCCGAACGGATCCAACCCGAAGTCGACTTCCTCGAGATTGAACACTTGCTCGAGCCCGATGTTGAGCGCGCTCAAGATCTGGCCGGCGATCGCGCCCGAAACCAGATTCCCCGGCGACACGCCGAGCGCGTACTGCTCTTGGCCGTGCGATGTCGCAAGCGCGGAGTTTATCTGCGGCACGTGGAGCAGCGTCGCGACGATCGCACCGCGATCCATCGGCGGGTCCGAGGACAGATCCGTGTGGAGGTTATCGACGCGTCCGTACGTCGACACGGTGATGTCCGCGTCTTCAGTGTGCGTGACCGCGTCCGCGGACACGTCGGGGATCAAGCCCTCGTGCTTGTTGAACATGACGCGCCCGTCGAGCAGCTCGAAATTCGTATTGAGAAAGCCCGCTTGGCCCCGCACCGCCGTCAACGCGCCGTCGAGCGTCGGCGACGACGTCGTGCCGCCGACGTCGACTTCACCCTTGCCCGTCACGTTCAAGATACCGCTCACGCCGACGTCCTGCGCCGCGATCACTCGCAGGTTCAGACCGACGCTCGACGGCACGACCGCGATCGCCGGTGGGGCGGTGGGCGCCGGTGTCGGATGTTCGACGTGGTCGAGATCGTCGCCGAAGACCGATCCTCCGTACACGACGATGTGATGCGGACGCAGCGGCGGCACTCCTGGAACATTCGCCGTATCCCCGAGCGACGTCGTGTGACTCGACGCCAACGCCATGATGGTCGCGAATGGAATACTCGTATTCGAGAACTGCATGCCGCCGTACAAGAACGGCTCCACGCCTGATTTCGTGAAGCCGACCTGCGCGTCGACCGTTCCCTTCAGCATGTCCGGAACGTCGACTTGTGCTCCGTGCAGCTGCACGCCGAATGCATACTGGAGCGACGCATACCGTCGTATCGCCGTCGCAGGCACGATATGCGCGCTGCCGCGAGCATCGAGCGACCCGGATCCCAAGCCACCATGCAGCCCTTTGAGGTCGATGCTGTCGTTCGAGAAGTCGACGGTCGCACCAAGACCGGTAAGCGGCACACGATCGTACTTCGAAGACACGCTGACGTTGCGCAGGACCAACGAACCGGCCACCGTCGGCTTGCCGGCGGTACCGCGCACGCTGAGGGAACCGTCGGCGCGACCGGTCGCGGCGACGCTCCCGTTCAGCAGCGGATCAAGGGCGCCGATGCCGACGCCGTCAAGCCGCGCGTCGAAAGCGATCGCCTTCGAGTTCGGCCCGATGCGGAAGGGCTTCGTCTGTACCGGCACGGTCCCGCCGAACGCCAGCGTTCCGCGGTTCTTTGACAGCTGCACCGACCCGTTCGTCGCAAGCATGCCATGCGCGAACGTCGCGACAGCGGCTACCGAATCGAAGTGCACGTGCCGCACTTGCCCTTGTGAAGCATTGAGCGACGCTCGCATGTCCGGCTGGTAGAGCGGACCATTCGCGTCGATCGTCGCCGTCGCGGATCCGCTCACCGGCATCGGATGCGACGTGAACGCATCGAGCTTGCTCAAGTCGGTGACCGCGACGTCGGCATGCGCGCGGATATTCCGACGCGCGTCCAAAGAACCGTTGACCGTCGTGCTCGCGCCATCGATCGCGACGTGAAGATTCCGGACCGACACCGATCTATGCGCGAGCGCGACGCCACCCGATGCCTGTTGGATCGCGATGCCGCGGACGGACCCGCCGGACAAACCGAACGTCATCGCGCCGCGCATGTCGCCGGCAGAATTAGACGCCGAAAATGATCCGTGCGCGACGCCGCGCAG
>DASQJC010000277.1:0-5449 GCA_035631255.1 Candidatus Eremiobacteraceae bacterium
GCCGCGGCCAAACCGCTCGTTGCAGGAGCGGTCGAGATTTATCTCGACCGCCGCGGCCAAACCGCTCGTTGCAGGAGCGGTCGAGATTTATCTCGACCGCCGCGGCCAAACCTGGACGCGATGGGCGAGTCGGGTGAACTCCAAGTATGCGATCTAACAGAACGCCGCCGCGACTGGTGGACGTTGACTACCGACAAGATCGAACGTATCTCGTGACATTTTGCGTCGCCGACCGGCAGGCTGTATTCCGCGACCCGACATTTGCGTCGATCGCGACAGCGCAGCTTCGATATTTTCGGGACGCAGGGTTTTACAATCTCTATGGCTACGCTGTGATGCCTGATCACGTGCACGCGATCATGCGGTCGCGCAAATCTGGCATACATCTCTCAAAGGTCGTTGGGACGCTACGCGCCTCGATTTCACTGCGAATTCGTCAACTGATGGGGCACTTCGCGTGGCAGCGCGGCTATCACGAGCAAATCATCAACAGCGAACGTGAATGCCTAGCGACCGTCGATTACGTGCTCGCAAACCCCGCTCGTGCCGGTCTAGTTCCACCTGGCGAGCAGTACCCACACTCCGGAGTTCTCGATCGTTGGCGTTGAATACCAACGCTCAGGCAAGACCGCGGCGGTCGAGATGAATCTCGACCGCTCCTTGGTCACACTGGCAAGGCCGCGGCGATCGAGATGAATCTCGACCGCTCCTAATCTGTTTCGATCGGAGTTCGGTCGCGGCCGACGAACCCGAAGTACGTGATCATGAGGACGATCGTCGCGGCGCCGACGGTGAGCCGCACTTCGGGTGGAAAGCGGAGCGGAGAGAAAAATCCTTCGATCGTTCCGGCGACGACGAGCATACAGCACACGCCGAGGATGAGTATCCCCGCGCGGCGGGCGTTGATCTTGAGCGCGTCGAGCCGGCGAAGGCGGCCAGGATTGAAGATCGGCGCAGCGAGCATCATGCCGGCGGCGGCCGAGATGACGATGGCGGTGAGCTCGATGCAGCCGTGCGGCGCGATCGTCGCCCAGAAGTCGTAGCCGTAGCCGGCATTCGTATAGAGCGCGCCCGTGCCGCCCACCATGAGCCCGTTGAACAAGAGGAAATAGAACGTCGGGATCGCGAGCAGCGCGCCGCCGGCAAATGTGATGATGGCGATGCGGATGTTGTTCGTCATGATCGCCGACGAGACGAGCGGTGCGAGATCGCGGTCGAACTTGAAATTCGTGTCGTGCAGGCTGCCATGGAGCGGCGTGATGAGTTCGGCAGGGAGCAGCGCGTACGCATTGACAGGCTTGATGGTGACGAGCCAGTAGGCGAGCACGGCGGACGACGCGAACAACGCGGCGCACGCGACGATATACCATTTGGAGCGGCGGAACTCTGCGGGGAACGCGTGCGTGAAGAACCGTCGGATGCGGTTCGGCTCGCCCGTCTTCGCGCCGTAGACGAACGCGTGGGCACGCGCCGTCAGCCGGTTGAGATACGCGCGAAGAGTCGGGTCGAAGCGGTGGCCGTCGGCGTAAGCGAGGTCGGACGTCGCCCACCGGTAGAGACGGCCGAACTCCGACAGTTCACCTGGGGCGAGCGAACGAATGCCGCGCCGGTCGAGCGCGGCGATGAGTTCTTCGAGCCGGTCCCAACCCGCTTTTCGCCGGGCGACGAAGACCGATTGGCGCACGCCGCGACGTTCGCCCGGTCTCATGGAGACTCATTTGGAGCGCAACGTCTCGGTCCGCACGCCCGAGAGCATCGCCTTCTACTACGAGCTCGCCGGCCTCGGCAGCCGTTTTTTAGCTGTCGCTATCGATCTGCTGCTCCAAACACTCGCGGTCCTCGCCGTATATCTCCTCATGGTGTGGGCGGAACCAGGCACGACCGCGATCGCAAAATCGCTCGGCTTGCGCGATGAGACGATCAGCGCGATCGAGACCGGCATCGTCATCTTCGTCGTCTTCGTCATCTACTTCGGATACTTCGTCGCGTTCGAGACCGCGTGGAATGGAAGGACGCCCGGCAAGCGCGCGATCGGGATCCGCGTCGTCCGCGACGGCGGCTACCCGATCACGTTCATGGATGCGGTCATCCGCAATCTCATCCGCGTCGGCGAAGCCGCGCTCGGATATCTCCCGTCGATGATCAGCGCGATCATCTCGCCGCAGAACAAGCGTCTTGGCGACATAGCCGCAGGGACGATCGTCGTCCGCGACCGGGCCTTCGACGTGATCGATCCGTCGAAGTGGGCGACGACGGATGCGCCCGAGTCCGAGACGCTGCCTGGATTCGACCGCATCACCGACGACGAGCTCGCGCTCGCGGAGCGCTACGTCGCTCGCAGTCACATGCTCGATCCGCACGCGGCGCAAGCCGCGGCGAGCCGCATCGCAAGCTCGATCAGGCCGAAGCTCGGGCATGCGGCCGACGACCTGACCGACCACGACCTTCTCGTCCGCGTCACGGCGCGAGGGCGACGATGACGAAGGCCGGCGCTGAATATTCACAAGAGCGCAATCATCGCTTGTTATGCTCGATTTCATGAAGCGTCTACGACACCTCGTCATTCCCGCGTGCGCCGCGATCGCGGCAGCAACCGCCATCGCTCTCACTGGCGCGAGTACGCCGCAAGCGGCGACGCCCGGACCGTCGACATCGCCTGAGGGCATCCACAAGATCCAACACGTCATAATCATCATGCAAGAGAACCGGTCGTTCGACAGCTACTTCGGCACGTATCCCGGCGCCGACGGCATCCCGATGAAAGATGGCGTTCCGACCGTTTGCGCGCCGGATCCGCGGGCGCACGATTGTCAGAAGCCCTTCCACGACTCGCAGGATCTCGATCGCGGAGGGCCTCACGGCGATAAGCCTGCGCTCGGCGACATCGACGGCGGCAAGATGGACGGATTCCTCGTACAAGCCGAAGCGCATTACCCGGGTTGCCGCGACATCAATTCACCGACGTGCCCGGGCGGCTTGAAACCAGACGTCATGGGCTACCACGACCAGCGTGAAATCCCGAACTATTGGACCTACGCTCACGACTTCGTCTTGCAGGACAGGATGTTCGAGCCCAACGCTTCCTGGAGTCTTCCCGCACATCTCTTCATGGTATCGGAATGGTCGGCCATCTGCACGACGCCCGATGATCCGTCCAGCTGCAGAAGCGCGCTCGAGCGACCGGCGTATCCGCTCGATTTCAACGATCCGACCTATCATCCGCACCGACGAAGTCAAGCCGACTATTCATGGACGGATCTCACATATCTGTTGCATCAGGCGCACGTCAGCTGGGCGTACTACGTATTCGCCGGGACCGAACCGGATTGCGAGGACGGCGCAGTGACGTGTTCGCCGAAACCGCAGCGCGCAAAAACGCCGGGCATCTGGAATCCGCTGCCCTATTTCGATACGGTCAAACAAGACGGCGAACTCGGCAACATCCAAGACCTGTCGAATTTCTATAAGGCCGCAGCGACTGGAGCGCTCCCCGCCGTGTCGTGGATCTGTCCGAGTCAGGCTTATAGCGAACATCCGCCCGCGCTTATCAGCAACGGTCAGGCCTACGTCACCGGTTTGATCAACGCCGTCATGAGCGGTCCGGACTGGGATAACACAGCGATATTCCTGGCCTGGGATGATTGGGGCGGATTTTACGATCACGTCGTGCCGCCGCAAGTCGATCAGATGGGGTACGGATTGCGCGTTCCCGGCCTTGTCATCAGCCCGTACGCTCGGCAAGGTTACATCGATCATCAGACCTTGAGCTTCGACGCGTACATGAAATTCATCGAGGACGACTTCTTGAACGGCGCGCGCATCGATCCGAAGACGGACGGGCGTCCGGATCCGCGGCCCGATGTCCGTGAGAACGCGCCGCAACTCGGCGATTTGACTGCGGATTTCGATTTCACACAGGCGCCAAGACCGCCGATAATACTTCCAGGTGGTATGAATCCGCTGCCGCATTGAGTTGAGTCGGACTTGAGTCGCACGCGCCCTGCGCGAGTTCATCCCCGATTCAGCGCGTCAAAGTATCCTGGTCCACGGTGAAAAAGCGAACGATATTTTTCGGTCTGATCGGTGTGATCGTCGTCATAGGGCTGATATTTCTCGCCCGCATGCAATTCGCGTCGCATCCGCTCGCGTGGGCGACGCCGAACGATGCGGGTTCGCCGACGAACGACGACGCCGACATCCACAAGATCAAACACGTCGTCATCATCATGCAAGAGAACCGGTCGTTCGACAGCTACTTCGGAACGTATCCGGGCGCCGACGGCATCCCGATGAAGAATGGCGTGCCGACCGTCTGCGTGCCGGATCCGAAGACTTCGACGTGTATCAAACCGTATCACGAGACCCACGACGTCAATCACGGCGCGCCGCACGGCGCGGTCGCCGCGAACAAGGACATCGCCGGCGGCAAGATGAGCGGCTTTGTCGCGGTCGCTCGATCCGGTAAGCCGTGTCCGGGCATGGACGTCGATCCCGAGTGCAGCGGCGGCGCGCCGAGCGAAGTCATGGGCTATCACGACGGCCGCGAGCTCCCGAACTATTGGCGTTACGCGCACGACTTCGTCCTCCAAGACAAGATGTTCGAACCGAACTCGTCGTGGAGCTTGCCCGCGCACCTGTTCTTATTGTCCGAATGGTCGGCGAATTGTCTCGTGCCGCACGATCCGATGAGCTGCCACGATGCGCTCGACCGGCCAGGATTGCCGGTCGACTTCGCTCACGTGCGCGACAAGCAGCTGCGCAAGCTCGCCGGCAAGCCCGATTACGCATGGACCGACCTCACGTACTTATTGCACAAGAACGGCGTCAGCTGGGGTTACTATATCAAGGAAGGCAAAGCGCCGGACTGCGACGACCCCGAAGAGGCGGAATGCGTGCCGAGCTCGCTCAAGCCGCGCACGCCGGGCATCTGGAATCCGCTGCCGTTCTTCGACACCGTGAAGAAAGACAATCAGCTCGGCAACATCCAGGACCTTTCGGCGTTCCTCAGCCAGGCGAAAGCGGGCACGCTCCCGGCGGTCTCCTGGATCTGTCCGAACGATCAAGTGAGCGAGCATCCACCGTCGAGGGTGTCGGATGGCGAAGCGTACGTGACCGGCCTCGTCAACGCCATCATGCAAAGCCCCGATTGGGATAGCACCGCGATCTTCATCGCCTGGGATGATTGGGGCGGCTTCTACGACCACGTCGCGCCGCCGAAGGTCGACAAGAATGGCTACGGCCTGCGCGTGCCGGCGCTCGTCATCAGCCCATATGCGCGCCAGGGTTACATCGATCACCAGACGCTGAGCTTCGACGCGTACGACAAGTTCATCGAGGACGATTTCCTCGACGGCGCGCGCATCGACCCGAAAACTGACGGACGGCCCGATCCCCGGCCCGACGTCCGCGAGAACTATCCCGGCTTAGGCGATCTCGAAAGCGACTTCGA
>DASQJC010000278.1:0-2962 GCA_035631255.1 Candidatus Eremiobacteraceae bacterium
ATCAACGATAAGGGCTTCGAGGCGTGGCGAGTCGCCGCCGACACGATGCCCGGCATGATCTTCACGGCGCGCGCGGACGGCACCGTCGAGTTCGTCAATCGCCGCTGGATCGAATTCACCGGCCTCGGCGAGGAGGTCGTACTCGACCTCGCATGGCGTAGGATCGTCCATCCGGACGATCTTGCGCCGACGGTCGCGACGCTCATGCGAGCGCTGCAGACGAGCACAGAGATGACGCTCGAGGCGCGCGTGCGCCGCGCCGACGGCGAGTACGTCTGGATGCACGTGAGCGCTGCGCCGATGCTCGACCTTCAAGGCAAGGTCGTCCGCTGGTATGGTACGGCAATCGACATCGACGCGCTCAAGCGCGCCGATCAAGCGCTGCGCGAACGCGAGGCGCTGCTCGTCGATTCGGAACGGCGCTTCCGCGTCTTGGCGGAGGCGATTCCAGTCATCTGCTGGACCGCCGATTCGGAAGGCTGGATCGACTGGTACAATCGCCGCTGGTACGAGTACACGGGCCAGACACCGGACGAGGCTTCCGGTTGGGGCTGGCAGGCCGCGCATCATCCGGATGATTTCCTCGAGGTCATGCGCAGGTGGCCGCATTCGATCGCGACCGGCGACTCGTTCGAGATGGAGTTCCGTCTACGCCGGCACGACGGGCTGTTCCACTGGTTCTTGACGCGCGCCGAACCTCTTCGCGACGCGACCGGCACGATCGTCCGCTGGTACGGCTCCAACATCGACATCGACGCCCAGAAGAAAGCGCTCGAGCGCACGAAGCGGATCGCGGAGACTCTGCAAGACGTCTTCTTGCCGAAAGAGCTGCCGAAACCGCGCGGCGTGCGGCTCGACGCCGTCTACTTGCCGGCGGAGCGCGACGCGCTCGTCGGCGGCGATTGGTTTGACGCGTTCGAGCTGCCCGACGGCCGTCTATGCTTCTCGATCGGCGACGTCGCCGGTCACGGTCTGTCGGCGTCGGTCGTCGTCGGACGCCTGCGCCAGGCGATCTTCACGCTCGCGCAGCGGATCTCCGATCCGGCGAAGATATTGGAAGAGACCGACCGCATTCTGCGCCGCCAAGATCCGGAAACGCTCGTGACGGCGCTCGTCGGTTTCGTCGACCCGAAACGGACGAGCCTGACCTTCGCTTCTGCCGGCCACCCGCCGCCGATGATCGCATACGACGGCAACCGTCCGGCGATGCACATGCCCACCGGCGAGCTGCCGCTCGGCATCGGCGAGGCGCTCGGTTGCGTCAACCACCAAGTTCCTGTGCGGCCGGATGCCGTCGTCGCTCTCTATACCGACGGGTTCGTCGAATTCTCGCATGACGTGCTCGGCGTCGAACAGCGGCTGGCTGAAGCCGTGGCGCTTGTCGTGGGCAATACCTCGATTCCACGGCCTGCGATGGCGGTGAAAGAGCTCGTCTTCCGGGGCCGGCCGACGCTCGACGATGCCGCGCTCATGCTCATCCAGTTCTCCCACGTCGAGCACGACGAGGACTCGTCAGACGCGTCCGGCTTGAAAAAGACGTGGCGTTTCCACTCGAGCGACGCCTACACGGCGCATGCATCGCGCCACGAGATCATGGCGTACTTGCGGCGTTTGGCGCTCGATCCGGAACAAGTGTTCACGGGAGAGCTCATCCTCGGCGAAATACTCGCGAACACGGTCGAACATGCGCCGGGTCTCGTCGAAGTCGACGTCGACTGGATGGGCGAGAAGCCGATCGTCACGATCCGCGACACGGGGCCCGGCATGCGCATGATGCCCGCGACGCTGCCGGAAGATCTTCTGTCCGAAGGCGGTCGCGGGATCTATCTCATCACCGAGCTATCGGAAGGCGCGACCATCCGGCCGACGCCCGGCTACGGAACCGAAGTCCGCGCCGTCCTCCCGATTTCAAGAAAGATCTAACCGGACTCTACGACACCGCTTCGTAATATCGCCGCGCTCGCGCGATGACGTCATCCGCGCGCTCGGGGGCATACTTGTGCAGCCACAAGATCGCGGACTCGGCCGGCGGCAGCGTCGCCCATGCCTTGCGACCTCGCGACTGCGTCATCAAACGGCGTTCCGCGCAGTCGAGCACCTCGCGCATCGCTTGATCGATCGCGGTATGCATTCGCGATGCTCGATCGTTCGGCACGACCTGCGTGTGGGCGCAGAGCAGCGGGTCGACGATGCCAGCTTCGAAATCGCACCCGAGCAGATCGACTGGATATGCGCAATAGAGGCTGATGCGCTCGCGGGTCTGGAAGTTGTTCCACATCTGTTCGAGACGGATGGCGGCCGGATATTGTTTGCGTTCCCAGAGCAGGCCGACCATCTCACCGAAGGCACACACGCAGGCACCCGGTATTCGACTCGCCGCGTCGCGGACAGCCTTGACGGCGATAGACTCAAAGCGTTCTGGATCTGGCCAGCCGCCGACGATGATGTGTTGGAGCGTCTGCTCGGCATCGAACACGTGGAGCAACCCTTCGCGCTGGAGCGCTTCGGGCGAGTACTCGCGATCCTTCAGGTCATCGAGAATCGCGCGTTGGTGCTCTTTCGTGGCGACGAGCATGGCCGTGCAGCCCGCGTCAAATCCGTCAATGAAATACTTGCTGACGTTTCGCGCGAGCTGACTCAGATCGTCCGAGTAGAACTGCAACAGGTGAGTACCTGGTGCAGCCGAGCCGAGGCGGGCATCCGGAATTTCCACGGGTATCTCCGCGGAGCCGATGACGGGTCTCCCAGAGCTAATACCCTACTCGGGCGTCCGTCTACCAAGCGAGCGACGCCGAATTTCCTAGAATTTGACGGAATAGCGGAGACGGACGCGCCCGCGGCCGACCAGACCCCAGAAGTTGGCGTCAAAGCCGTCGCTTTGCAAGTGGAGCAGGCGCTCCGCGCGGTTGTAGCGGCCGGCGAGCTGCAGCAGGATCGGTGCCAGATGTATGGGTCTCGCCTG
>DASQJC010000279.1:0-4675 GCA_035631255.1 Candidatus Eremiobacteraceae bacterium
GCGCGCGCGCCTCAGAACCCGATTCGGCGAGGATCGCATCGGCGAATGCACGCCACGAGCACTCGCCTTTATTGGCGAGATGATACATCCCGAAGGGCGCACGCGATGCCAGCAGCGAGATCATGAGCGCGGCCGCGTCCGCCGCGTACGTCGGCGCCATGACGATGTCGTCGACGACGTCGATCGGTGCGCCGCTGCGCGCCTTCGACACGATCGTCTCGACGAAGTTGCCGCCTTTGCCGCTCGCGCCCGCGACGCCGAAGACGCTCGAGATGCGCACGATGTAGTGCGCAGGATTCGCGTGCGCGGCGAGCATCTCGCCCGCGAACTTCGAAACGCCGTACGCGTTGATCGGCCGCGGCGTGTCGCTCTCGACGTATGCCGAGTCCTTCGACCCGTCGAAGACGAAGTCGGTGCTAATGAACACGATCCCAGCGCCGCGTTCGTTCGCCGCGGCAGCCGCGTTGAACGCGCCGAGCGCGTTGACGGCCATCGCGCGTTCCGGGTCGTCTTCGCACGCATCGGTGCGATGGAAGGCGGCAGTGTTCGCGACGAAATCGCCCGATGCAAGACCGGAGAAAGCCGCATCGAGAGAAGGCCGGTCTGTGACATCGCAATCGATGTGCGTCAGCGCGATCGTCTCAAGCCCCGCTTTTCGCGCAGCCCCGACGATCTCTGAACCGACTTGGCCGTTCGCGCCGATCACAGCGATCCTCACGATGCCGGTCTCGCGTCTTCCCCGTTGCGCCGGCCGCGGAAATCCCACGGCCGCGACGGCAACAGCGCTGCGACGACGAAGAACGACAAAGACGCTTTCGGATATGTGAGCACGTCGTCGACGAACCCGTGGAAGACGAATGCGATGACGGTCGCAAACGCGCCGATCGCGACTGCGCTCGCCCAAAGACGATCGTCGCGCCACGCGTAGAGCAGCGCGGCGATGAACGCGACGAGCAAGATAACACCGACGACGCCGAGATCGGCTGCAGTTTCCAAGTACCACTCGTTCGCGTTGAAATGTTCCGGACCGGCCAACGTCGGGCCGCATTCTTGCTTCGCGTCCGCGAACCCGGCAGCGCCTACGCCCAGCAGCGGCCGGCGTGCGAAAACCTCGAACGCGCACGTCCACAGCTGGACCCTGCGCTGCTCCGACGGCGCGGTGCCGCCGCCGAGCGCGGTGAACTCGTGCTGCCACCCCGATGCGCCGATCGACGACACCGTTACCACCACGATGACCGCCGATGCGCTCAAGAATGCGATGAGCAGCCCTTGCTTTGTCGTCGAGCCGAGCTTCGCTCGGCCTACTACATCATTGCCGAGCTTCGTTCGGCCTTCTGCGTCTCCGGCGATCCGCCCGCGCACGATGAACGCAGCGATGATGATGAAGAGCAACGCCGCCGAACACGCAAGCAGCGCACCTCGCGAGTATGTGAGGAGCAGATCCGACACGAGCAAGCCGAGGAGCAGACCGCCTGCGAGCGCGACTCCCCGGGAGAGGCGCACGAACGCGAGAACGGCGACGAGCGGAGCGATGATCGTCTCGAGATAGGCGCCGAATTGATTCGGACCCTCGAGCGTCGCAGCGATGCGCCCGACGACCTCACCGTTCGGCGCCACGAATCCGGCGGGCGGCGACGTGACGCTCTGCCACAACCCGTCGATACCCGCCACAGCGGCAGTGATGAACATCGCGGTGAGCACGCTCATCGCATCGCCCGGTTCCTCGAGCGCGACGACGGTAAGCGCATATGCGCCAGCGTACCAGATCCATTTGAGCGCATCGCGCGCGGAATCGAGCGGCGACACGCTCCACGCTGCGCTGATCGCGGCCCACAGCGCGAATGCCGCGAGCGGCAGCAGTGCTCGGTTCGATTTCAACGCCGCGAATGCGCGCGATCGAAGCTCGGCGGAGCGCGTCAACCGCAACGCGATGCCGATGACCGCGCCGACGAACGCCGCTTTCGAGACCGTCACGTCCGTCGGCCCGATCGCATGATACCAAGCGAACGGCGCCGTCACGACGACCGCTGCGGGCGCGAGGCAAGCGCGCCACGATGAAGCCCACGCCGTCACGACCGCGATCAATACGAAGACAGCGGCTGCGCCGAGGGTGAGCGCAGGTGCGTCGGTCAAGCGGCGCGCTTCATGCGGTCGCCCGCTCGACGAGTCCTTCGACGAGCGCGCGCACGTGATCGGACGCCGCGTTGACCGTCGCTTGGACGGCGTCGTGCGTCGTCGGGCCGTCCGCGAGCGAAGGATCGGCCGCGTTCGCGATGACCGAAATGCCGGCGACTCTTAGACCGGCGTGCCGCGCCGCGATCACCTCGGGCACGGTCGACATCCCGACGGCATCCGCACCCAAGAAGCGCAGCATCCTCGCCTCGGCGACGGTCTCGTAACTCGGACCTAGCACTGCTGCATAGACGCCGACCGCCACCGGAAACCCGCGCTCTCGCGCGACGTCTTGCGCGATCGCGAGAAGCTGCTTGTCGTACGCTTCGCGCATGTCGGGGAAACGCTCGCCGACCTCAGGATCGTTCTCGCCGCGCAACGGCGAGTCGCCGGTGAGATTCAAGTGGTCGTTGATGAGCATGACGTCGCCGGCGCGCAAAGACGGCGCGAGCCCGCCCGACGCGTTCGTCGCGATGAGCATCGACGCGCCCATCCGGTGAGCGACGTAGACCGGATAGGCGACTTGCCACATCGGCAGCCCTTCGTATAAGTGCATGCGGCCGTCGAATGCGACCACCGGGATCCCGCGCAGTCGGCCGATGATGACGCGTCCTCGATGCCCCTGCACCGTCGTCACCGGAAAGCTCGGAAGGTCGCGATAGGCGAGATCGACTGCGTCGGTGAGCGCGCCGGCTAACGATCCGAGGCCGGAGCCGAGTATGAGCGCCGCTTTCGGCCGCAGCTTCGTGTGCTTCGCGAGGAAGTTCGTCGTGAGGGTCAGATGATGCCGAAGAGCGGGCACGCGCTAGCTCCGTACGCAAGACGACTGGTGCGAAATGAACGTCACGCGCGCGCGGCGCGCGCAGCCCGTTGTCCGACGTACTCCGCTGCCATCGCGAGCAGCGTCGCGAGTTCGCGGACGCGCAAGAGCGTTCCCACCCCGAAGAAGACCGCCCCTCCGGCGAGCAGATCGACGGCGAGCGTCGCGGCGTGTTGCCAGATGGTGCCCGCGTCGTGCCAGAGGATTGCGTTGATGATGTAAGCAGCCAAGCCCATCGCCGCGGCGGCGAGCGTGATCCGCCATACCGACGTGCCGAAGATCCCGCCTTCGACCGCGCCGATGCGCCGCTGCAAGAGCGCGATGAGCACCGCAGCTTCGGTGAGCGATGACAGCGAGTTCGCCGTCGCCAGGCCGTTGATGCCGAAAGGATGCACGAGCAGCGCCGAACACGCGACGTTTTCTACCATGACGATGCTCGCGACGAGAACGGGCGTGCGCGAATCGCGCGTTGCGAAAAAGCAGCGGGTCAGCACCATGTTCGCCGCGAGACCGAGCAGCCCGACCGCGTAGAACTGCATCGCACCCGCCGTGCGCGTCAGGTCGCCGTAGTTGAAAGCACCGCGCTCGAAGAGCACGCTGATGATGGGCTGCGCGAGCACGATGAGTCCGAACGCCGCCGGTATCGTGATGAGCGCCGTCATGCGCAAACCGCTCGACGCCATGCCTCGTAAGCTCTTCTCGTCGTTGCTCGCGTAATGGGCGGAGAGTATCGGGAAGATGACGGTCGCGATCGCGGCGGCGAATAGCTGCTGCGGAAACCCGACGACCTTCGTCGCATACTGCATCGCCGCGATGTTGCCGGGCTCGAGCGTCGACGCGAAATATTTGTCGAAAAGCAGGTTCACTTGCCCGACAGCCGATCCGATGACGATCGGGCCGAGGATGACGAAGAGATGCTGCAGGCCCGGATGCTTGAGATCGATTACGAACCGATACTTGCATCGGCGCACGTAGCTCGGCAGCTGCACGACGAGCTGCGCGACGGAACCGATCGCGGTTCCGAAGACGAGCCCGAAGATGCCGTACGTCCGGAACAGCACGAGCACGCCGGCGATCGCGCATATGTTGAGCGCCGCCCCTTGGAGCGACGCAGCGCGATAGCGCTGCTGAGCGTTGAGCAACGCCTGAAGAACGCCGGCGATCGACGTCGCGATGATCGTCGGCATCATGATGCGCGTCATGTGCGCGGTGACGTCGACTTCGTTCGGCGGGAAGCCGGCCGCGACGACGCGCACGATGAGCGGCGCAGCAAGCCAGCCGATGAGCGCGCAGATCGACAAGACGACGACGAGCGCGTTGATGACCGTGCTCGAAAGGCGCCACGCCTCCTCCGGCTCGCCGCGCGCGAAGTAGCCGCTGAAGACGGGCACGAGCGCGGTGACGAGCGATCCGTTGAAGACGCCGAAGACGAGCGTCGGAACGATCGCCGCCACCAAGAAGGCGTCGAGCTCCCAATGCTCGCCGAAGTATTGCGCGTTGACGACCTCGCGCGCGAAGCCGAGCACCATACTCGCGAGGATGCCGAGCATGACGGCGATCGTCGATCCGGCGATGATGCGATGATAGGCGCTTGCCGCCGGCGCCGAAGGCGGCCTCTCTGGCAGGGCCATGCAGGGTTTTGGTTTCGAGCCGATGCGCGCATGCACCCGTCATGGGAATGCG
>DASQJC010000280.1:0-9148 GCA_035631255.1 Candidatus Eremiobacteraceae bacterium
CCCGGATCGGTACATCGAGATCGGCGTCCAAGAGCAGCTGCTCGCGGCTCTCAGCGCCGGCCTCGCGCTCGCCGGAAAGATCCCGTTCATCGCGTCGTACGCTATGTTCTGTCCGGGCCGCGCGTGGGAGCAGATCCGGACGAACATCTGCCTCAACGAGGCGAACGTCAAGATCGCAGGCGCGCACGCCGGCGTCTCCGTCGGTCCCGACGGCGCGACTCATCAGGCGATCGAGGACATCTCGATCACGCGCTGCATACCGCGCATGACCGTCGTCGTTCCGTGCGACGCGACGCAAACCGCAAAGGCGACCGAGGCTGTCGCGAGGCTCGAAGGGCCTGCGTACGTGCGTTTCGGCCGGGAAGCGTCGCCGGATTTCACGACCGAAAAGACGCCGTTCGAGATCGGCGTCGCGCAGACGCTTCGCGAAGGCGACGATGTCGCGATCATCGCCTGCGGCATTCTCACGTACAATGCATTCATCGCGGCGAAGGAGCTTGCGACCGAAGGCATCGAGTGCTGCGTCATCAACAACCACACGGTCAAGCCGATGGACGAGGGTGCGGTCGTCGGCGCGGCCGAGCGCTGCGGCGCGATCGTCACGGTCGAGGAGCACACGATTCTCGGCGGCATGGGTTCGCGCGTCGCGGAGATCATCGCCGCTCATCATCCGGCGCCCATCGAGTTCGTCGGTGTCCACGGCGTGTTCGGTCAGTCGGGCAAGCCGGAAGAGCTCATCGAACACTACGGCATGGGCGTGTCGCATATAAAGGAAGCCGCCCGCCGCGCCCTCGCGCGCAAGTAGGTGCTTCGCGCAAGTAGGTACTTCAAACCGACCCTCTGAATCGGCGCGAACACGATGATCGCGCCGCGATCGGCGCCGGCCGACGAACCGGAGCAGATCCCGCAACTCAAACGAGCGATGGGCCTTTCGGACGTCGTTCTCTTCTTCGTGCTCGCAGGTTCGAATTTCCAATGGGTGGCGACCGCCGCGGCCGCCGGACCAAGCGCGATTCCGGCCTGGATCATCGGCTGCATGCTCATGTTCGTGCCGCTGGCGATCGTCGTCGTCTACTTGACGTCGCGTCACCCGGATGAAGGCGGCCTCTACATCTGGAGCAAGAAGGCATTCGGGCCGCTTCCTGGATTTCTCACCGGCTGGACGTATTGGTGCGCGAATCTTCCATATTTCCCCGCGCTCCTCTACTTCATGGCCGGCAATGCTCTCTACATCAACGGAACGACGAGCGCGCTTTCCGGTTCGCCCCTATTCTTCATCAGCATGGCGATCGGTGGCCTCATCTTCGCGACGGTCATCAACGTCTACGGTCTCGGCGTCGGTAAGTGGTTGAACAACATCGGTGCGATCACGCGCTGGACGGGCACGATGGTCCTCATCGCGATCGGCATCGTCTTATGGATCAAAGCGGGCTCGGCGACGCCCATCAACCTCCACACGATGACGCCGACGCTCGACTTCAAGAGCATCGTCTTCTGGTCGGTCATCGCGTTCGCGTGGACGGGCCCGGAAGCCGCATCGTTCATGGGCGGCGAGATCAAGCAGACGCGCCGCTCTATCCCGCTCGGTCTTGCCTACGCCGCACCGGCGATCGCCGCGATCTACATCTTAGGCACGATGAGCGTGCTCGCCGCCGTTCCATCTGCGCAAGTCGATCCGTCATCCGGAGTGATGCAGACGATCGCAAGCGCGGCGACCAAACTCGGTTGGATCGGTATGAGCCCGATCTCCGCAATACTGGTCACCGTCAGCTGTCTTGGAAGCGCGGGGCTTTGGCTCGGTGCGGCGGCGCGCATTCCGTTCGTCGCCGGCATCGACACGTTCATGCCGCGTGCCTTCGGCGCGCTTCATCCCAAGTATGGATCACCCGTCGTCGCGCTCGTGACTCAAGCGGTCATCGCCGCAGTCTTCATTTTCCTCGGTCAGAGCGGTACGACGGTCCGCGGCGCGTATGCGGTGCTCGTCAGCACGACCGTGCTCACGACGATGCTCCCGTTCTTGCTCGTATTCGCGTCCGCGATCAAGCTGTACGTCAACCCGACCAGCGCAGACTTCGTGCGCATCCCCGGCGGCAAGGCGACAATCGTCGTCGCGGCGATCGTCGGACTCTTCACGACGCTCTCGTCGATCGTTCTCGCCGTCATTCCGGACCCGAGCGAACCGAACAAGGCGTGGGCGATTGCAAAGGTCCTCGGTATGACCGCTCTCGTGGTCGCGAGCGGCGTCGCCGTCTTTTTCTCGGGCAGGCGACGCGCTCGAGAGTCCGGATCCGGGGCCTAGGGCTCTTCCTTCGTCACGGCGACCCACGCAGCGCTCGCAGCGGACGCTTGAGCATTCGCACGAACCACGACACCGACACGAACCGCTGTTTGCAATCGATGAGCGTATATTCGCCGAACCGTGAGAGCGTATGCAGGCCGAAGCGATATGGTCCGCTTAGCGGTGGATTCACTATGCTCGCAGGCTCTTCGACGAACTCGGTGGGCGTCAGTTTTAGGATGCGATTGACGATCACGCGACCGCCATACGTCTGAGAGCAATCCTGCGACGGCCGATACAAGACGCCGTCGACGACGAACGGCGTGCCGGCCCCGCGCGCGGAGCGGATGTCGATCTTCACGGGGTTTTCTGCGTGGGGCTGCCACGGCCCGAACGGATCTCTGGCATACCAGATGCTCAGCTTGTGATCCGGACCGTCATCGATGTCGCCGGCGAACATCCACCACGTATCGCCGACTTGGACGATTGACGCGTCGACGCCGCCGATGCCCGGCACCAGCGTGACGAGTTTCTCCCACCGGTCTGGAAATCGCGCCGCCCGATACATCGCGATCTCGCCCGACGCGCTCGCCTCCGGCACGCAATATATCTCGCCGTCTCGCTCGATGAGATACGGATACGAGAGATGGAACGGGAGCTCGAGCGCCGGCTCGAGGTCCTTGCTCCACGTGGTGCCATCGAACGTCGCGGAGTGGATCGTGCCGTCGGAACCAGGGAACAAGCTCTCACAGAGCACGACCTGTTTGCCCTGCACGACGAGCCCGAACGGGTCGGCCGCGAATCGCTGGACATCCGCCTTTGGATACCACGCGATCTCGGGCAATTGCGTGTTCTTCGCAAACGACTCGATCGGAGCTTTCGCGACGCCGATGTTCCAACTCGACGATAAGAACAGCCGGCGCCAGAACGCCGAAGCTCCGGACGCCAAGAGGCGGACGATGAAGCCGAGCACACCTTGCGGTCCATGCGTCTGACGGCTGGCGGGAAACAACGTGTTCGGCTCGCCGATGACGCCGCTCGAACCGCTGCTCCCGGCATTCAGCATTCTTCTGCACGCGTGCGCAGGCCAGCGCGCGACCTCATACATGAGCGAGTCGATCTCGCGCCACAGCGAGGATCGCTCGACGAAAAGCGCTCCACGCATGAGAACGTTCTGCGTGGCACCCGAGAGGTCGCACGACACCAATGCCGCTTCCGTCACCTCGCGCCCCGACGCCATGTCGCCCGCACCTGGAGGGGCACCGGCCGGCGATGGAGCGAAAGCGAAGCGCCAGCAGCCGAGACGCGCCTTTTCTACGATCGCGCGTGCGTGTGAAATCGCGCGACCGTCGTCGCAGAAATCGAGAACAAAATCGATGGGCTCGGCGTCAATCGTGTCGGTCGGCCCTAAATGGCGAAGGTCCCGCGCGGTACCGGGATCCCGCGCCGGCTTCAGCGAGCGCGGCTGCGCCAGGGCGACGGCGAGCGACCAGAACGTCGAGAGTGGGCGCCTTGCATTGCGCCCCGCGACGATGATCCCAAGAGCGTGGGCTCCCGCCTCCGTCAGATGCTCAACACACCGGACTTGCCAATCCACAAGTTCGCCGTCGGGAGCCGCGATCACATATCGCACTAACGGACCTTTATAGGGTTCATCTAGGGTCAACTGCGTCGCCCACGACTCATGCGCCTTTGCGCCGAACGTATAGCGCTTCGTCATCCGTTTGGCACTTCTTCTCAGGCCAATCCATTCGGTTCTGCCTAAATATCAAGGGCCGCTTTTCCGCACCGACGAAGCGCCGCGTAGAATGCATCCGCGCGAGCGAAACGCTAGCCGGCTCGCGCGCCCGAAGATTTGGAGGCGCCTGAATGTCTCGATCGACCGCATTCCTACTCACCGTTTTCTGTAGCATCGTCATCGCCGCATCGCCGGCGTTCGCCGGTACGACTGGCGGCATCTCTGGGCACGTCGTCGATGACTCCGGGGCGCCGCTCGCCGGCGCCAAGGTGACGGCCGCGTCGCCTTCGCAAACCGCGAACGCGACGACCGACGCGAAAGGCTTCTACTCCATCCTCAATCTCTCGCCGGATACGTACAGCGTCACGGCGACGAAAGATGGATACGATGCCGTCACCGTCTCAGGGTTCACCGTTCAAGCCGATCAGTCGACGCGCGCCGACTTCGCGCTCAAAGCGAGCGCGAAGGTCATCGGACACGTGACCACTTCGGCGCAAGTGAGCGTCGTCAGCCACACGGTCACAGGTGATCTGTACGCGGTGAACGCGCAAGCGATCAACACGTATCAGGGCAGCGCCGGCGGAGCGGAGACGCTCTACAGCCAGAATGGCGTCGTCGGCTCGCTACCGGGTGTGCTGCGCGACGTCGGAACCGGCGGCGGCTACGGCGGCAATGGCTCGATCTCGATGCGCGGCGGCACGAACGATCAAGTCGGCTTCGAGCTCGAAGGCATCCCGCTCAACCGCAGCTTCGATGCGGCGAACGCCACGTCGTTCGTGACGAACGGTCTCTCCTCGCTCGAAGTCTACACGGGCGGCGAGCCTGCCGACGCGGGCCGGTCGATGGCCGGCTATATCAACGAACAGATCAATCGTGGACGTTATCCTGGCGGCGCAGACTTGACGCTCGTCGCGGGAGCGCCCGTCTACAACCACTCGCTGCAGGCGGACGCCTACGGCGGCACGCCCGATCAGAGATTCTCGTGGTATTTCTCGACACTCGCGTCGAACGCGGATTACAACTTCGGCAATCGCAACAACCTCGACAACACCGTTATCAACGTCGCGGCGAACGATCCGACCTGCCCGTTCTTCAATACGATCAACGGCTCGAATCTGAACTGTTCTGCGGCGTTCCAGCTCAACATGCCGATCTCGCACGCAGTGTTCTGGAATCTCGTCAACCCGTCAGCGGCGATCCGAGACAACGTGCTCAACCTTCATTATCTCGTGCCGCATGACGGCTTGTCCGACGACCTCCAAGCGCTCTACGTCACCGGCACGACGTCGAATCCGTTCGCGTACTCCGGTGGCCGTCTCGACCCGAACCTTGCGGATGATGCACCGGCCGGCGTTGTCCTTTGGCCGTCGGGCACGTTGTATCTCGGCAAGGTCGGCCAGCCGTACGATCCATCGCTGATGGAAACGCTTACGTGGCCCTCGTCGCACAATAACACGGGCGCCATCCCCGCGAACTACCAAGATCATCAAGACACGCAAAACGGCATCGAGAAGCTCGGTTACACCCGTGTCTTCTCGTCGTCGTCGTTCTTGCGGTTCTACGCGTATTCTCTTTACTCGCTTTGGGCGTTCGACCAGGCGACGAATCCGTTCGTAGGCGACTCGTGGTATCAGCTCCACGACAACGAGACGGGCGCGACGCTCAACTATCAGAACCAGCTCAACGCGCAGCACCTGCTCCGCATCGACGTCGACTACGTCAAGGACTTGAGCTTGCGCTATAACTATGCGCCGGACTTTTTCGGCTTCGACTGCGCGCCGAACACGATCGGCTCGAACAGCGTCTGCTCCGACAACGCTGGAGCGAACACTCTCTGCGGGTCCATAAGCGGCGGCCCAGGCGGTCTCACGAATTGTGAGAATGGCGGCGGAATTGTCGCCTTCAAAGGCGAGCCCTACGCCTATTGGAACAATCTGCCCGACATCAACAGCGACGTCGCGGTCGCTGACACGTGGCACGCGAGCGACAACCTGCTCTTCGACATCGGGGTGAGGTTCGATCGGTTCCACATCGAGCCGACGCCGCTGCAGATCACCGGCCCGAACGGCATCGCCGAGATCGCGCAAAACCAGTTCGGCACTTGCCTCGACGGTTACAACTACGGCCCGTCCGAGCCGTGCTTCGGCTACCTGACGAACATCCAACAGAATTTCCCCAACGTGCCGAGCGTCGCGCCCGGTGCGGCGAACTGGCAGAACGTCTCAGGCTCACTCGACTTCAACGAGTTCAGCCCGCGCTTCGGTTTGACGTACACGTTGCCGGATCGCGACGTGCTGCGGTTCTCAGTCGGCCGCTACGTCGAACCGCCGAACACGTACGGCGAACAGTACATCGCCGCGCCGCAATGGGGCGCCGGCGACACGGTTTCGGTTTTGAACAACTTCTATGACGGCCTCGGCTTCCTCGCCATCCACCACCTGCAGCCGCAAGACGCGACGAACTACGACGCGTCGTACGAGCGCGACTTCGGCGGCGGCTGGTCGGCGAAGGTCACGCCGTTCGTCCGCATCACGCGCAATCAGGTCCTCAGCCTGCCGGTTACGCCGAACAACCCGACGTTCGAGACAGGCTACAACTTCGGCACCGCCCGCATCCGCGGCAGCGAGCTCCTGCTTCGCAAGGCGCGCACGACGACCGATGGTCTGTCGACGATCTTAGCCGCGACGTACACCGACACGAAGCTCCGCTACGAGCGCACGCTCGGCGCGACGAACTTCATCGACACGATCAACTCGCAGATCACGGCGTACAACACGACGTACGGGACGAAGTATCCACTCTTCGATCCTAACGGCTACTACTCGCCGTCAGCCTTCCAAGCGTTTGGTGCATTCACGCCGTCGTACGACGTCAAATGGGTCGTCAACCTGACGCTCGATGAGCACACGCACGGGTTCGACTTCATCCCGACGTTCAATTACCAGAGCGGCAATCCGTATGGCGACCCGCTCCAGTTCCCCGACATGCACCCGTCGTCAGGCCTGAACTTCGGACCAGACCCCTACACCGGAAAGTTCGACGGACTGGGTTCGCTCGTCGGACCGTCGTGGCTGACGATGAACTTCGCGGTTTCGCACGACCTCTCGCAGAACATGAAGGCAGGCGTTCTCGTGACGAACGTCTTCACGGCGATCCACAACCACGGTTATCCGTGGGAGCTGCCGACCAACGATCAAGTGCTGTCGTACGAGGACAACGAGTTCTACGGCTTCGGATCGTTCGGTGGCCGCTACGCAGGCGACGCGTACTATCCGTATGCGCCTTCGTCGATCAACCCGGTCCGCGAATACGTCTTCACCATCAGCACGAGGATGTGACGTCAGCTGATGTAGTAGGCCGAGCGAAGCTCGGCAAGTTGTAGCGGTCGAGCTTCAGCTCGACCGCCGCGGCCTTTCCACTGAGATGATGTGGTATTCCGAGCGAAGCTCGGATAAGCGGATACTAGAGGTACGGTCCTAGCAGCCTGTCGATCCCCGCAGCGGACAGTTCGTTGTCGGTTCGGGTCGCGACATCGCCGCGTTGATCGACTATCACGGTTGTCGGAAATTCCGTGACGTTGTACCAGTCGCTGATCTTGCCTTCGACATCGACGACGATCTGATAATCGATCCCGTACTGTTGGGCGAACGCGACGGCGCTTTCAACGGAATCGCGCCCGGCGTCGATGCCCACGAAGATCACGCCCTCATCCGCGTAGCGGTGCGATGCGTCGATGAGCGCAGGCATCTCGCCCTGACACGGCGGGCACCACGTCGCGTAGAAATTCAACACGACGACGTGCCCCTTCAACTCCGACAGATGAACGGTCTTGCCCGCTGTCTCCCATGTGAAGTCGGGAGCAGGCGCAGTCGAGCCGGCCAGGGCAGACGCGCAAAGCGACAGCACGAGTAGGATCGAAAGAACGATACCCCGTGACATCGTCGACTGGGTTCAGCGTCAGCGGAGCGGTCGACCTTTGCGGTCGACCGCCTCGGCTTCTCGACTAAGGATATCGCTCGCCTAACCGCCAACCTCGACGGCTCGCGTGAGCTCTGACGCGCCGGTCCCGCCCGACCAACGCGGCTTCCAAGCCGCGCGTGGTTTTATTTCCATCGCGATCCCCGACTGGGCGTCGTGGACGGCACTGCTCGTCGCGGCGTACGCGGCGGTCTTGCTCGTTCTCGCGCTTTGGATGCCGGCCTGGCACGATCTCGACGTCACGTTCTTCGGATGGCTTGCCTCATCGCGCGAAGCGGCGCTTTCCGCCGATGTCGCCCTCGTCGACGTTCGCTCATGGGATGTCGCGGATATTCCCGGCGACCGACGGACGATCGCCGCATTTCTTGACGACCTGGTGAAGAGCGGTCAAAAGCCGCACGCCGTCGCGCTCGACATCTCTTTCGGTCCATGTCTTTCCAAGCCGTGCGATGCGAACTGGACGAGCGCGCGCACCGCGCTCGTGACCGCATTGCGAAGCGCCGCCGCGGCCGGCATCGAGGTCTATGCGACCGAGGAAGTGCCGGTCGATGCCAGCGATCAGGTGATCGGCGCGCCGCCACCGCACGACGATGTCGTCTACGCGCAGCTCAAAGGCGCGGCACACACCGGTTTCACGATCGTCCCCGGCTCGCGCTTCCTTTTCTATCGCGTCTGCTACGCGCCGTCGAACGGACTGGATCACGACGAATGGGCGATGGCGACGCGCATGCTCCCAGGTTTTGATCCAAGCCAGCCGTGCGATACAGAGCACCGGCCGGTCCTCGTCGGCCCGAAGATCGCCGCCGCTCCGCCGGCCGTCTACCAAATCGATCCAAGCGCGCCGTTCCCCAAAGGCGCCGATCTTGCCGGCAAGTACGTCATCCTTGGAACGATGCGCTTCGACAGGCCGAGCTACTCCGACCGCAGCGGTCCCGAGCTCGTCGCCTGGGCGCTCACCGACGAGCTCGCGCTTCAACAGTCGGCTGTCTCCCTTCAAGGCTATTACCAAGCGAAGCCGCAGAACGGCATGCTCCTTTTCCTTATACCGCTCTTCTCGGCGATCGTCGTCCTCGCGTTCGTCGCGATCTACTTCACCACCCGACGCCTCAAGCTGCGCTCGGCGCGACGATTTCTCCCGTGGATCGCAGCGCTCG
>DASQJC010000281.1:0-2960 GCA_035631255.1 Candidatus Eremiobacteraceae bacterium
CGCCGCCGGACCCTGCATACATGACGGCAGAAGGGACCATTGCACTCCTCACGATGTCAGGACGAGTCCGGGCGGGCAGTACGCGATCGGCGTGAGCTCGCGGAACGCAGTCGTCGTCGACACGCAGGCGAACAAGGTCGTAGCCGCTCCCGCAATAGGTGGGCTCGAATTCCCCAACTATGCGTTAGCCGTCGATCCTTCGACCAACGAGCTCTGGCTCGAGTCTAAGGGGTCCGAATTCAACTGGCTTAACTCGATGTCGCAGCTTCCACCGTTCAACATCTTGACGTCTACGTACTCGACTAAGAGTTATTTCCCGTACAGCGCGGCTTTCTCGCCGACGGGTCAAGGATTCGGGTCCTTCTTCGGAGCCGAGCAGGATAAGATCACATCCTTCCCGCCATCGCCGAACGAGCTGAAGATCAAGGTCGATCGAAAGACCGGTCCGATCGTCTACGTTCCTTAAGTGGTAGGCCGAGCGACGCTCGGCACGTTTTGACTTGAGGGCAGGAAGGGGTGTACTCATGCGTTCGTGGATAGCGGTTCTCTCCAGCGTACTGGCGGTCGTTTGCTGTGTGTCGACCTCCACAAGTGCGTCAGATCCTAGGTTCACTCAGACGCTGCCGCCGCCGTCGTTCTTCGTCGCACTTCCCGCGATAGGTGAAGTCGCAATCCTCGACCCCGCCACCAACGAGATCCGCCAGGAGGCGAAGTTCCCGGGGCTCTTCTCTTACCTACCCATGGTCGCTGCGCAGACGCGCCCGTTCGTCTTCGTCTTGGCGAACAACGGTCTTACGATCAATGAAGTCAACACGATCACGCTCAAGGTCGTCGCGTCGGCAAAAGTTTCCGCGTCCGTCACCGGAATGACGGTAAGCCAGACGGATGACGCTTTGTTCGCGGCAAGCGGCAACGACGTTCTTGTGCTACCAGTTCCGATCTTCGGGGTCGCTCACACGATTGGCTTACCCGATCAGGTATACGACGTCGCCGTCGTCGGCGACGGTCACACGCTTATTGCGACGCTTCCTAACACCCACAGATTCGCGATCATCGATTTGACCACGCACACGATCAAAGGCTATATCCCGACTGGACCGTGCGTGCACGACGGGATCCACGACCATTGCTTTCCCCGTGACATCGTGACGAGCCCGGGCGGCCGGTACGCGATCGGGGTGAGCGGCCGCAACGCACTCGTCGTCGATACGCTGATGCACAAAGTCGTGGCTGCTCCCGAAGTTAAAGGACACATCTTCCACGACTACGCGTTGGCCGTCGATCCGTCGACGAACGAACTTTGGATCGAAGGGGCGGCGGTGGAAGAGAACTGGTTGACCTCGATGTCGCAGCTTCCGCCGTTCAACATCCTCACGTCTGCGCTCTTCAGCAACTATGATTGTCCATATCGTGCGGCCTTCACGCCGACGGGTCAAGGATACGGATCCTTTTTCGGAAACGGACTCGATAAGATAACGTCCTTCCCTCCGTCGTCGAATGAGGTGATCCTCCGAGTAGGGACGAACACCGGCTCGATAGTCTACGTTCCCTAGGAGGCTCATGTAGCGGTCGAGCTTTAGCTCGACCGCCGCGGTCATTCGAATCGAGCCGAGCTTCGCTCGGCATACCACATTCAATATCAAACCGACCGACATTGAGGATTTCGGGCCGTCCGGGCGGAACGTCCGCTTCATGCACGTCACTGCCCGGGCTGACTACGCATTGCGCGCGTGCGCCGAGATCGCCGCAGCGAACCCCGGCCCGACGAAAGCCGAACGCATCTCGCAGCTGCAGAACATCCCGCTCAAATTCATCGAGAACATACTGGCGACGCTCAAACACGCGGGCATCGTGCGATCGCAGCGCGGGGTCGACGGCGGGTATTGGCTCGCCCGGCCGGCAGAAGAGATAACCCTCGCAGAAGTCATCCGCGCGGTCGAAGGGCCGCTCGCAAACGTGCGCGGCGAGCGTCCGGAGAGCACGCAGTATCGCGGGCCTGCGAAGCCGTTACGCGAGGTCTGGGTCGCCGTTCGCGCGAGCCTTCGGACGGTACTCGAAGACGTAACCCTCGCCGATCTGGTCAAGGGGAAATTGCCGATCGCCGTCGGTCGCCTCACGCGCGACAAAGAAGCGTGGGTGGGTCACTGATCTCGACCGTGAAAGTCGATCGGGCGCTATCAGGTCCAGCCGAGCATTCGTATTGGCTCGACACGGTGAATGTTTTGACGCCCGATGCGCAGACTGAGATCCCCCCGACCGTCGACGTCGCGATCATCGGTGCGGGCTTCACCGGTCTTTCGGCCGCGCGCACCCTGGCCGTGCGCGGCGCTTCAGTCGCCGTGCTCGAATCGCATCACATCGGGTGGGGCGCGAGTTCCCGCAATGGCGGGATGGTGCTCACCGGTCTTAAGCAGCCTGCCTCGTCGCTGGTCGCCAAGTTCGGCATCGCGCGCGCGCGCCAGCTCTACGACGCATCGCTGCAATCGATCGATTGCGTCGAACGTATCGTGCTCGATGATTCGATCGAGTGTGACTTCAGCCGCTGCGGTCACGCGGAGGTCGCCTGCAAGCCGCGCCACTTCGACGCCATGCGCAAGGAAGCGGAACTGCTCGCGACGAGCTTCGGGCATCCGACGCAGGTGGTGGAGCGCGGGCGGATCGGGAGCGTCATCGGGTCGGAAGCGTATCACGGCGCGATCGTCGATGGTTCGAGTGCGAAAGTCAATCCGGCGCAGTTCGTGTTCGGTCTTGCAGCGGCCGCAAAGCGCTTAGGCGCCGTCATCGTGGAGAGCGCGCGAGCCACGATGATCGAAAAGGTCAAGCACGCGGGCTACACGATCGCGACTTCGCTAGGCCCGATGCGCGCGTCGAAAGTGCTCGTCGCTTCTGGCGCGTACACGGGGGAGACCCACGCGTCGATCGGCCGTCGCGTCATCGCGGTTGGTTCCTACGTCATAGCG
>DASQJC010000282.1:0-6968 GCA_035631255.1 Candidatus Eremiobacteraceae bacterium
CGCGAACCTGGTCGATGCAGCGAGCGTACAGCGCTTCCATCTCGTCGGTGAGCCGGTCGATCGAGTACGGTTTCGCCGCTCGTCGAGCGGCAGTTCGAAGGCGCGAGCGCTCGGCGTCGCTCGCGCGAAGGAGCGAGACGATCGCATCGGCGAGCGACGATGGATCGTCCGCCGAAAGCGCACCCGCATCGGAAGGCACGACCTCTCGAGAAACCGGGCAGTCGACTGCGGCGACGGGCAAGCCGTGCGCCATCGCCTCGACGAGGACGAGGCCTTGCGTCTCCGTCGTCGACCCGAACGCGAATGCGTCCGCAGCTCGGTAATAGCTGCCGAGGTCGGGCTTGTCGAGCGCGCCGACGAATTCGATCCGCGACGCGCATTCGAGTGCGGCTGCCTGCGCACGGAGCTTGGCTTCGTTCGGTCCGACGCCGGCGATCGCTAGCCGCGCTTCAGGCATTCGCGACGCGACGATCGCGAATGCGTCGATCACGAGCGAAACATTTTTCTCTTTCCCGAGCCGGCCGGCGTAGAGCACGAGCGGGCCGTGGGCCGCAGATCGTAGTGCCTCCGCATCCGGCGATCCGCCGCGGAAGGCATCGAGATCGACGCCCGTCGGGATCACGGTGATCGGCCGGTGGACGCCATACTCGCGCAAGACGTGTTCGATCTCGGCTGTCGGCGTGACGACCTCGCTGCAGCGATTGCAGAACTCGCGCGAGATCCAAACCGCCTGCGCCTTCGTGACGCCTCGGCTGAGCGGCAAGTAGTGCGCGTATTCTGTCCAGCGCGTGTGATAGGTGAAGACGAGCGGTGTCGAGCGGCGCTGCGCCAAGAACGCACCGAGACAGCCGACGAAGAACAACGAATGTGTGTGGATGATGTCGAACGGCATCTGCGGCAGCGAAAGCATGAGCGACGCCGGCAACGGGAACGCCATGCGGATCTGCTGATAAAAAGGAAACGGAACCGAGCGGAAGCGGAAGACGTCGGGGTCGCGATCGTCGATGCTCTCATGGGCCGGCGCCATGACGACGACTCTATGACCGCGACGCCGCAGACTGTCGACGGTCCCGCCGATAGACGTCACGACGCCATTGATCTCCGGCCTGTACGAGTCCGTGAACATGCCGATCGTCAAACGGCGCGCGCTCATAGGTCCGGACCGGCGACGCGTTCGTCGGATAGGATGGCGTAGAGCGATTCCGGTTTCACGCGAGCGCCCGGGCGTTCGGGGACCGCGGTGATGCGCACGCGGACATCTCGCGACGCATAGTGGATGAGAAGCTCGTCGCCGGCTTTGACGTGATGCGACGGCTTTACAGCGCGTCCGTCGAGCTCGATCCGTCCTGCGTCGAGCGCCTCTTTCGCCGCCGTCCGACGCTTGGCGAGCCGCGATACTTTAAGGAACTTGTCCAGCCTCATGATCTTTCGCGCGCTTCCACAGGACGTCGAGGTCTTCGAGGCTGCGACCGGCGAGCGCGGTCGCGCCGCCGCCGGCCATCCGCTCCATCGATGCGAAGCGCTCGCGGAACTTCGCGTTCGCGGCGCGCAACGCCGCTTCGGCGTCGACGCCGAGCCGGCGCGCGAGGTTGACGATCGTGAATAGCACGTCGCCGAGCTCTTCACGGATGTGCGCGGGTTCGCCGCTGTCGACGGCGACGTGGAGCTCGCGGACTTCCTCGTCGAGCTTGTCGACGACGCCTTCTGCGCGCGGCCAGTCGAAGCCGACCGTCGCCGCCTTTTCCTGGATCCGCTGCGAGCCGAGCAGCGATGGAAGACTTTTCGGGATGCCGTCGAGCAGCGATTCGCGATGCTTGATCGCGGCTTCTTGCGTCTTGATGAGCTCCCACGAGCGCATCTGCTCTTGCGACGTCGAGATGCTCGCATCGCCGAAGACGTGGGGGTGACGTCTGATCATCTTGTTGGCGAGCGCATCGATGACGTCGGCGACGGTGAACTGGCCGCGCTCCGCGGCGATCTGCGAATGGAAGACGATCTGCAAGAGCAGATCGCCGAGCTCTTCGTACAGCTTCTTGGGGTCGCGTTCGTCGACCGCCTCGACGACCTCGTGCGCTTCTTCGACAAGATATGGGAGCAGCGACTCGTGCGTTTGTTCGCGATCCCACGGACAGCATGCGCGCAGCCGTGTCATGATCTCGACGAGTTCTTCCCACGTGTGATGAATCGCGACGGGCGGTAGCGGCAGCAGCGGCGCGGAAGCGGCGGCAGAGAGCGCAGAGCGCGGAACTCCGGGCACGAGGTCGACGTCGACGCCGCGCTGAGCAAGCGCGCGCAAGAGATGCGGCAGACCGGGGAAGTCGAGCAGCGGATGGCCGGGAACGCCGAGAGCGGCATCGCCCTTTTCCGCGTACCCAGCCATCGACGTAATAGCTGCATCGACGCCGCGCAGCAGCGCCGCGGTGTCGAACGGCGCGGCCTCGATCTTGACGCCTCGAGACTTGAGATGATCGACGAGTGCCGGAGGCGTCGTGCAGACGACCACACGGGGCGCGCGCTCCAAACGTTCGAGCGACCCGAGCGTGAGAAGCGCGGCGTCGCTCGGTCCTAGTCCGACGATCGAGAGCGTGGGCATCGAACGCTACGTTAGCCGAAAATGCGGCGGTCGACCTTTAGGGTCGACCGCTGGATTTCGTCACCGATAGACCGCGGCGGTCGAGCTAAAGCTCGACCGCTACAGAATTGCCGAGCTTCGCTCGGCCTACTACATCACTACTTGCCCGAGGGTTGTGGCGCACTCGCGGCCGGAGCCGGCTGAGGCGACGGGAACGTGTCCGCATACTGCGGATCTTCAACGGTGATCTTCGCGCCTTGCATGATCTTGTCCATGAACGCGGGGTACTGAGCCTGTTCTTGCGCCGCGAGCATGTTGTCCAGGATCTTCTGGCGCGAGTTCGCGACCGTCGCGACCATCGCAGGCTTGATCTCCTCGACCTGGATGATGTGCCAGCCGTACGGGCTGTGTACAGGCGCGCTCACTTGACCCACCTTCATCGAGAACGCCGCGTCGGAGAATTCCTTCACCATCGCGGTGCGCGTGAAGAAGCCCAGCTCGCCGCCCTTGTCCTTCGTGCCCGGGTCGGTCGAGTATTGCGCTGCGAGCTTCGCGAAATCGCCGCCCGCCTTGAGCTTGCCCTCGATCATCTCCGCAGTCGCCTGCGTCGAGACGAGGATGTGGCGCGCGCGCACCTGCGCCTGCTGGTCGAGCAGCGTGTGGTTCTGCGCGAGATAGTCGCTCAGCTGCTTATCCGAGACGTGGATCGTCGCGTCGACGGCTTTCTTTATGATGAGCTGTTGATGCAAGATGTCGCGGAGGTCTTGCTCCGTCATACCTTGCTGCTGGAGCGCCTGCGCCAGCTGTGCGTCGGAGAGACGCGCCTTGATGTCGGCGATCTTCGAATCGATCTCGGCGTCGGTCACCGTGATGTTGTTGTCCTTGGCGTACTGGAATATCAGGTCTTGTTCGACCATGCTGCGCAGCACTTGGCCCGCGACCGGCTGCTTCTCGAGCTTCGCGTCGAGCTCGCCCTTGCTGACCTTATAGTTGTCTGCAGATACCAGCGTCTTGTCTTCAGCCGAACAAGCGGACGCCAGGAGCGACACAGCGATGCCGGCGGCCGCAAGGGCCAGCGTCGCAAAACGGTACTTCATCTTTCCTCCAACGAGATCGGTTGCAAACCCGGTTCAAAGCGCCGCGACGATCGCGCGAACGGTGCTGAGCCGTCCGTCGCCGCCGTCACCGCGCGTCGGCAAGTGCGCCACGATAGCGCCCTGGGTGAATCTGAAGTTGCCCCGGGTGAGGGACGTCAGCGCATCAAGCGCGTTTTCGGATAAGGAAAATCGCCGCCCGACGTCGAGCGTCAGCCGCCGCTGTTCGAGTGCGAGTTTTGTGACTCCTTTCCCGGCGGCCAGGACGCGCACGCGCGACAACTCTAGCAGTGCCTCGACTTCTTGAGGAAATGCGCCGAACCGGTCCCGCATTTCATCTGATACTATATCGATTTCTTCGATCGTACGCGCGGCAGCAAGCCGTTGATAGAAGGCGATTTTCTGGTTTGCTCCTTGTACGTAGTCCGCTGGGATATACGCGCTCACCGGGATATCGAGCACTGGCGGTGGCTCATCATCGGGCAACGGTTGATCGCGCAGTTTCGCGACCGCTTCTTGCAATATCTGGCAATAGCCATCGAAGCCGACTGCGGCGATGAAACCATGTTGTTGTCGTCCGAGCAGATTGCCGGCCCCGCGGATCTCGAGGTCGCGCATCGCGAGCTGAAGGCCGGATCCGAGATGCGAGAATTCTCGTATCGCCTCGAGCCGCGCTTGCGCTGTCTCGGAAAGCGAGCGATGCGGCTGATATAAGAAATACGCGTACGCCTGATGCGCGCTCCGCCCGACGCGACCACGAAGCTGATACAGCTGCGCGAGACCGAAACGATCGGCGTTGTTGATGACGATCGTGTTGACGTTCGGGATGTCGAGTCCGTTCTCGATGATCGTCGTCGACACGAGCACGTCGAAGCGGCCTTCGACAAAATCGACCATGACCGTTTCGAGCTCGCCTTCGCGCATCTGACCGTGACCGACGCGGATGCGGGCGCGCGGAGCGAGGCGCTGCACCGCCGATGCGACGCCGTAGATCGTCTCGATGCGATCGTGGACGAAATACACTTGACCGCCGCGGTCGAGCTCGGCACGCAGCGCTTGCGCGATGAGCGTGTCGCTCGTCGGCGTGACGACGGTCTTGATCGCCATCCGGTTGACGGGCGCGGTCCGGATGAGCGAGAGGTCGCGAACGCCGAGCATCGACATGTGGAGCGTTCTCGGGATCGGCGTCGCTGAAAGCGTCAGCACGTCGACGCTGCGGCGCAGCTCCTTGAGACGCTCCTTATGCATGACGCCGAAGCGCTGCTCTTCGTCGACGACGACGAGACCGAGCCGCGCGAAGCCGACGTCCTTCTGAAGGAGCCGGTGCGTGCCGATCGCGATGTCGACCGAGCCGTCGAGCAAACCGCGCAGCGATTCTTTCTGCTGGTCGCGCGTGCGGAAGCGCGAGAGCAAAGCGCTCTTGACGGGGAAGGCGGAAAATCGTTCGGTGAAGTTCCGGAAATGTTGCGCCGCGAGAACGGTCGTCGGCGCGAGCACGGCGACCTGTCTGCGGTCCATGATCGCCTTGAACGCCGCGCGGATCGCGACTTCCGTCTTACCATAACCGACGTCGCCGCAGACGAGCCGATCCATCGGCCGCGCTTTTTCCATGTCTTCTTTTACAGCGTCGATGGCGGCGCGTTGGTCCGGCGTCTCGTCGTAGGGGAACGATTCTTCGAGCTCGGCCTGCCACGGTGAGTCGACTGCGAACGAATGGCCCTTCGCCATCTCTCGCTCCGCGTAAAGCTGGACGAGCCCTTCGGCGATCTTCTCGACCGCTTCGCGGACGCGAGATTTCGTGCGCGCCCAGTCGCTGCCGCCCATGCGCGACAATCTCGGCGTCGACCCGTCGCCCGCGACGTACTTGCGGATGAGATGCATGTGATCGGTCGGCACGTAGAGACGGTCTTCGCCGAGATACTTGAGCATGACGAAGTCGCGATCGAAGCCTTCGATCGTGATGTTCTCAAGCCCGAGGTACTGCCCGATGCCATGGTTCGCGTGGACGAAAAACTCGCCGACTTTGAGATCGGCCTCGGTAAGCGGCACGCCTTCCTTTGCAGCTCGGAGCTTGTGACGTCGGGCGGCATGCCCGAAGAGTTCGAAGTCGCCGAGGACGACGATGCCCAAGCGCGAGAGCTCGAAGCCGGTGTCGAGCGTTCCTTCGACGACGATAACCGCGCCGCGCTTGCCGTCGGATGCTGCTTCGGCGGAGACGGGGGAAAGCGAGATGTCGTGTTCGGCGAGCACCTCGCGGACGCGGCGGTGCGCGACGGAAACGACGGCGACGGTTTCGCCGTCACCCGACCGGCGACGCACGTCCTTCGCGAACTCTTCCATGCTGCGTCCAAAAGCGGGAGACGGCTGCGCCGCGATGATGATGTGCGCGTCCGAAGCTCGCGCGACGCGCACGTCGCCGAGCGTCGTCGCGAACGAGACGACGGCGCGGCCGTTCGTCTTTTCGATGACCGCGTCGAGCGGAATCGAAGGCGGGGCCGCATCCGGATCGTCGCCGAGCTTCGCTTCGGTCGAGATAAATCTCGACCGCTCCTCGGTATCGGTCCCGTCCGCTTCATCGAGGTCGGCAGCGAGGACGGTCGCATCGTCGCGCTCGCGCGCGAGCGCCTCTTCGATCGCTTTGATCGAAGCGGGATCGTCGATCAAGATGGGCGCTCGCTCGGCATAGTCGAGCGCGCAGCGGCCGCTCGTGCCCGCATCGTCGTACCAGGGCGCGATCGAGATCGCGTCGATCGCGCCGGTCGACCGCTGATCGTGCAGCGCGAAGGTCCGCATCGATTCGATACGGTCGCCGAAGAACTCGAGCCGGACCGGCGTCTGCGCCGTCGACGCGAAGATGTCGATGATGCCTCCACGCACGGCGAACTCGCCGACAGCGTCGACGACGTCGACGCGCTCGTAGCCGAGATCGACGAGCGACGCGAGCGACTTTTCCCAATCGCGTTCATCGCCGACGCGCAGCGAGATCGTCGCCGCCCGAAAGGCTTGCGGGTCCCACACGGGCTGGCGCATCGCCGCCTGTGAGATGCAATAGATGCCGGGAGCACCAGACGCGAGCGCCGCTAACGTCTCGAGACGAGCGCTGCGTTCGGCGGGGTTCGCGAGCGCATGCGGCTCGTCGTCGCGCGGTCGCAGGACGCGCACCGGCGATCCTTCGTCCTCGAGATAGAAAGCGCAATCGCTCGCGAAGCGATCGGCCGCATCTGCGGTCGCCGTCCACGCGAAGACGCAGCCGCCCATCTCGCGCCATAACGCAGAAGCGACGAAAGGATGTGCGCCCGAGA
>DASQJC010000283.1:0-2213 GCA_035631255.1 Candidatus Eremiobacteraceae bacterium
TGCGAGCATCGGTATCGCCGCCGGGTCGTCGATTCCGGCCGCTAAGCGCGGCGCTCCGCGGCGCGCGATCGCCGTACCGGCGAACGCGAGGAAGTAGATGGCGACGATCGATCCGAGCCAGCCGTAGAGCGATCCCCACCAGATATGGTGCAAGACGTAGTGGCCCATCTCGTGCGCGACGACGTAGAGCACCTCGTCAGGCTTGAGGTCCTTCAAAAGATTGTCGCCCACCGCGATCCGCGCGGTCGGGCCGAGGCCGGACACGTACGCGTTTCCCTCGGTCGTCTGCAGACTCAAGTCGTATTCGTAGACGGCGGATGCGTTGATGCCTTGCTGCGCGGCGAGATCGAGTATCGACTTCGTCAACGGCGACGACGGCAGCGGCGTGTACGTGTTGAACAGGGGCGCGACGAACGCCGGGAAGATCGCGTTCCCGAATACGATGAGCGGCGCGGCGACCCCAACCGCGATAAGCGGCCAGCGCGATCCGACCCTACGCACGAGATACCCGAACGGGACCGCGATCAAGAGGATGACGACGAGCGTGACGAGCCAGCTCACGATCCAATCGTGGAACCAGGTCGCGGGCGTCTCTAGGCTAAGCCCGTACTTGTGCAGCACGACGAAGCCGTCGTACCAATCGAGCGGCAGCAAGAGGAGCGCGAATCCGCCCCACACTTTCATGAGGAAGACGACGGTCGTGAGGAGACGGTTCTTCAACAGCCGCTCGTACCACGCGTACGCGCACGCCGACCAGCCGGTGAAATAGAAGCCGAACAATAGGACGAGCTGTAGTACGGAGCTCGCGAAGAAGATCCCGATCTCCAGGGATGACAATTGTGCCGCCATCGCTTGACGCGCCGGCGGATATAGCGAATCGACGATCCGTTGGACGTCTGGCGAGAACGCGATCATGCGTCGGGCTTCTAAAAATGGAGCGGTCGACCTTTATGGTCGACCGCCGCGCATTTTGCCGAGCTTCGCTCGACCTACTACGTCGACTCCGATCTACATCTTGAATTGGAGCTCGAAGGTGGCTTCGACCGGCAGCTTGACGCCGACGAAGCCCGTGTTGTCGTTGTTGAGCCACATCGCGTATGGATACGCGAGTTGGATCGGACCGTTGTTGTGCGCGTTCGCAACCGTGCCGCCGGTCGGCGTCAGGATGCTCGACGGCAGCGTCGAGTAGGCGCAGATGTTCGAGTAGTCCCACGCATAGCCGCGCTGGATGCAGCGGTCGATCAAGTTCGAGACTGTGAGCAGCGCGTGCGTCCGCGGGCTGACTTGATATCCGAGGGACATGTTGAGCGTGTAACGCGACGGCTGTTTGAAGTCGCCGAAGTTGTCGAACTTGCCGGTGTACGGGTCCGGGATCATTAGCGGATTGCCTGCGAGCTGACTGGGGAAGATCGTGCCCGTCGATGGGTGCTCAAGTCCCGTGATGTCGTCGTTCCACGACAGCGGTGAACCGTAGACCGAGCCCGCGCTGTAGATGAAGCTCGGCGTGATCGTCAGCGGTCCTTGCTTGTAGTTGACGAGCAGCGTCGCCGTGTCGGGCACTTCGTAGCCGTTGCCCGCCGCCCACGGTACCGGGATGAGATCGTACGGCGCGTACCATGCGTTGGGATCGAACAGCGGCTGCGCTTTCGCGCTGATATACGGGCTCCCCGATGTCTGATCGCCGAACACGCCGCAGGGCGCAGCCGGATTGTTCGATGGCGTCGCACCCACGCAGCCGCTCGTATACGAATTGTACAGCTGGACGTAGTTGTTCATCAGGTTGATGACGTTGCGGCCGTTCGCGAAGTCGTTGTACCTGATCTGGCTATGCGTGTACGTGTACGCGAGGCTGGCCGCCCAGCCGTCCTTCGCGAAGCTGCCCTTTTGGATCGCGACTTCGACGCCATCGGAGACCTGACGACCCGTGTTGAACGAGGCGAACAAGCCGGACAATGCGTTCACGACCGTCTGCTGGACCTGATCTTGCGTGCTCCGATAGAACGGCGTGATGCGCAGCGTTGCGTCGGTTCCCGCGAATCGATGCTCCCACGAGAAATCGAAGTTCGTCGACCGATCGGGCCGCGCGTCATGATTCGGCGTGAACTGTCCGTACGCGGCGAAGTTGACGCCGAGGAACGCGGGCAGATTCTGCTCGATGACGTTCCACGAGGCTTCGCGGGTGCTCGCGGGCCGCGAGTAGATGCCCGCGGAGA
>DASQJC010000284.1:0-2005 GCA_035631255.1 Candidatus Eremiobacteraceae bacterium
CGGCAACGACGCGTTCGATTGGGCGGGTCACGATCAGCCGTCGCTCTTCGATTATTATCCGCCCGGGCCGCTCGCGTACACGGTGGCGGCGCTCGATGCGGGCCACGACGTCCACAGCATGTTGTTGAGGTTCGATTGCAATCTCGTCGTGTGGCGATCCGACGTCCGGAGTCCGCTTTGGTCGGCTAGTCCGTCGACTTTGGACCGCGTCGGCTTGGCCCGGCCGCTTACCGGCGCTCTCGCCTATCAGGTCTCGATCGATGGCCCGTCGATGGTGGACGGCGCCGAGAATACAGCGCCGCTTCCTCCGTCGTTGCGCGAGATGCCGTTGAACTCGATCACCTACCTCGACGTTCCAGGCATCGATTCAGCGGCGGCGCTCGACGGCGCCATCTGGTCGCCCGATCCGGCGTCAGGCTGGGTCGGCTATCGAGATCAGTACGCGCTCTTCGAACACGGGCTTGCGACCCCGACGCTCGGCATCATCACGACGAAACCCGGCGCGCAGATAACGCTGCCGGGCGGCGAAGGCGACGTGCTCGTGTGGGCGCCGAACGGCGCGCTCGTCGATGGCAAGCGCGTCGTCGCGCCTGACTACGTCCGCACCGCGCGCGCGCCCACGTCGATGATGGTCACGGCGCTCGGGCCGACGGCGATCGGCGAGCTAGGCGAGACACCGGTCGACGCGCATGTCAAGCCAACCTTCGCGATCGCGAAGCGCGTCGAGCCGTGGCACTACGAGGGTACGGTCGACCTTCGAAGCCGCGGCGTTGTCGTGCTGCGCCGGACATTCGATCCCGGCTGGACTCTGCACGTCGACGGCGCGACCGTCATCGATCACGTGCGCTCGGATGGTTTCGGAAACGCGTGGATCGTCAAGGGCGATGGCGAACACGCGATGTCGATCGACTACGAACCGCAGCGAACGACGTTCATCCTCTTAGCGATATCCCTCGCGGCGGCCATCGCGCTTGGGATCTTGGCGATCGCTCTGCGACGGCTTCAATAGCCGAAGGGGAAGTAGAACGGCGGCTCGCCGAAAGCGAAAACGCGGCTGTCATTCGGAATATCGATAGACTTCTGAGACGTCTGCGATGCGAGCGTCGCGACGACTCGCAGGCGACGCGGTTCGAACCAGGCGCCCGAGGCGACGACTTGCGCGATCTGGCGCGCCGCGTCTAACTCGTCAGGGAACGCATCGCCGAAAATAACGACGCGCCCTTTTCCGAGCGGCAGCTGCGATACCGACGAGTCGCCGCTCGCATCGACGTACGCAAGCGTCGCGCCGCTGATCGCCATCAACCGGCGCGCATCGACGTGGAACGTCGTCGCGTCGAATGTGAGCCCCGTAGCGCGATCGAGCGGCGAAGCTGTCGTGCCGTAGCGAAGCGGCGGTGAGGCCAAGACGTCGCGGGCGTCGAGCGGTCCCGTGCGGGCGTAGAGTCGCGGCCACGACGACGGGTCTGCCTGTGAGAGGCGGGGCGGCGCATCACCCTGGCTTTGCGTCGAATAGAACAGGTCGAACGGCGCGCCGGCCCAGATGATGGTGCCGCCGCGCACGATGAACGAACGCAGTTCATCGTCGCCGTCGCGCCGCACGGTCGAGGGCAAGATGCCGCCGGGCACGATGACGCAGACGCCCGGTGTCGCGCGACCGAGTACTGCGCGTAATCCATCGGCGTCGACGAGCGCGACCGTCGCGTTCAAGCCGCGATACGCGAGCGCCACCTTCAAATGGATGGGGAGTCCGTTCGCAAAGCGATCGGACATGCCGCGCCCGCGGACGTACCGCGGATCGTCGTACACGAAGAATGTCCGCAGCGACGGTGTGCGCGGCACTGCGTCGACGGTGACGGCATCGCCAAAAGGCACGTGCGATAACGCGATGGTCGTCGATTGGCCGTCGACGACGGTGATCGACGAGGCTGATGGCGACGGCAACACCGCACCCGCGCCGATCACGATGCATGCGGCGACGATGATAGCAGCGTCACGCATGTTCAGG
>DASQJC010000285.1:0-8685 GCA_035631255.1 Candidatus Eremiobacteraceae bacterium
CGAGGCCGCCGTAGAAGAACGCGAGTCCCGGCGTCATGAGCATGACGAGGCTCGCGCAGATGAGCATGAATGCGGTATTGAAACCGTTGAATGCGGGGATGTGCGGTGTCACGTCGGCTCCTTGTCTCGCGTCAAGTGAGGTCGCGTCGTGCGCAAAGACGCGTCTGCCCATGCATTGCAATGCATTGGTCGCGACGGTCAGGTCGTCGAGCGTCTTCGGCGCGACCCGCTCGCCGCGCCTGCACATCCAATCGGAGGCCGCCACACGGCACGCCTCGAAACGATAGGCGCACGAACCGGCGCATGGGTGAAAGACGCCTGTAAAGCGCCGTCGTACCGCTGATGGAGGCGCAGTCGATGGCCGGATTGATCGTTCCGACGCTTGTCGCTCTGTTGTTGGGCAGTTCCCCGACGCAGGTCTCGATGCTCGGGTCCGATTCCAACACCGCGAAAGCTGAAACGCTCGTCAAGTCTTGCAGGACGGCGTTCAACAACAACGATCTCAAGACCGCGCTTACCGACTGCGATAAGGCGATCGCGCTCGACCCGACAGTGGCGTCGGCGTACGCGCTCCGCGGCGACGTCAAGGACGTGAGCGGCGACCACCACGGCGCGCTTGCGGACTACAACACCGCGCTCAAGCTCAATCCGAACTACCAGTACGGCTATGCGACTCGATGCGACACAGAGCGCGAGCTCGACGATTATGCCGGCGCGAAGGCCGACTGTGCGAAAGCGATCGCGCTCGACCCGACCGACAGCTACGCTTACGATCGCTACGGCTATCTCGATCTCGACATGAACAACGATGATTCGGCCGTCAATCACTTCACGGTCGCGATCAAGAACGATCCGAACCGCGCGAACTCGTACGCGGGCCGCTGCCACGCCTACGACGACCTCGAGAAGTATAGCCAAGCGCTCGAGGACTGCAAGAGCGCGCTCGACATCGATCCGCAAAACGATGACGGCCTCTTCTACCTCGCCTGGGCCGAGCGCAACGTCGGTAAGGCGGCCGATGCGGTGGGGCACTGGAACACGTACATCAAGCGGAACCCGGACGATGCCGTCGCGTTCTACAATCGCGGCCTCGCCAATCGCGACGCCGGCAACCTCGCGGCGGCGCAAACGGATTTCGGCACGTACATCCAGCGCAAGCCGAAGGACGGCGACGGTTTTTACGAGCGTGGTTTGGTCGAAGAGAAACTCGGCGACAAGACGGCTGCGCTCACCGATCTGAAAGCCGCGCTCAAGCTATACCAGATCGCCGGTGACGACGACAGCGCGAAACAGACGACGGCCGAGATCACAAAACTCGAAGGGAACTAAATGCGCGGTCGACAGCTCGCGCCCTTGACAAGAGCGACTCTAATCCTAGTCCTCTCGCTCGTTCTGTGCGGCTGCGCTCGCCAAACCTCATCAAACCCGCTCGTCGGCACCCCGGGTGGTCAATCCGGCATTCCCAATATCGTCCAACCTGGCCCGAACCCAGAGAAGTGGATCGAGCTGCAAGTGCAATCGATCGACAGTTTTGCGCGCCTCGTGCGCGGGTACCGCGACTCTCTCTGGATCATCGATCATACGCGAATAATTCAGCTCTCTTACTCGGGGCAGGCTCAGACGTATGCGATTCCATCGGGCTTGAACGGCTATCAAATCACCGAAGGACCGCGCGGACTGATGTGGTTCTGCGAGTACGGCGGCAGTGGTGAGTCCATGATAGCCTCGATCTCGCCCCGGACGGGGGCCATCCGGGAGTATCCGATACCTGGACCGCTTGGTCCGAACGAGGGCGAAACGATCGGTGCCGGCGCTGACGGCAAGCTCTGGTTCGGTGCAGGGCCTGGCCACATCGGCTCGATGACGCCGGACGGAACATTCGCGTTCTACCCGACGCCGAACACCGATCTCGTACAGTCGCTCATCGCCGGACCGGACGGCAACGTTTGGACGGTCAACGACAACTCACCGTCAGAATCATCCGCTTACAGAATCGCACCGGATGGGTCGATGACCGCTTATCAGCTTCCAGTGAGTCCGCAAACCGGCGGCACGTGTCCGATTCAGATAATTTCGGGACCGGAAGGTTCTATGTATTACACGGACCCATGCTCCCAGTGGGTCGCTCTGCTTTCGACCAGCGGTACCGTCGCCGCCACGTATCCCAGCCCACACAGCCCGTTCTTTTTGACGTCCGATGACATCTCGCGCGTTTTCTTTACGGCGTTACCGCCGGTCCACACAGGACATGAGCGCGGATACCTGGGCGTCCTCGACACGCTGAACGGAACGACGTCCTATCGCATCGCGCCCCAAGAAGGGATGCGAATGGCATCGATGGCCTTCGGCGCTGATGGCAACATATGGATGATGCCGGCAAGTTCGCCGTGGGAAGTCGTCGTGTTCGTCAGACTGGTGATGGATGTGTCGCCGTCTACGATATCGTTCTCGGGCGCGGGTCAGAGCCAGCAGATCGTCGTCAGCGAGAAACACTATTCCGGCACTTGGTCTGCGACGAGCGAAGACGCGTCTGTAGCGACGGTCCAGCCCGGTGGAACGAGCGGCATATTCGTCGTGACTGGAACCGGAGCCGGCTCGACTTCTATCGACATCGCAGACAAGCGACATAACGATTTTCTCGTGCAGGTATCGGTCGGACCCTAAGCTCCGAGCTTCGTCTCGCCCAAGATCAGCCGCGTGTGCGTTTCCTGCACCCCGGGCTGCAGCCTTAGTTTGACGATTTTCTTGAACAGATCGTCCTGATCTGCGCACGCGAGTTTCACTTGGTAATCGTAATTGCCGCTGACCGTCGTATATTCGACCACGCCGGGCAGACTGCGCAGCATCTGCTCGAGCCGCAGTGAATCCGCGCCCGGCTTGACCCGGATATCGACATAGACGATAAGCGGACGGCCGAGCGCGGTCTGATCGACGATCGCCGTGAAGCCCTTGATGATGCCGCGCCGGCATAGCTTTCGCACGCGCTCGGCTGTAGCGTTCGGGCTGAGATGCGCTTTGCGTGCAAGATCGAGGAACGACATCCGCCCATCCGCTGAGAGTAGACGGATTATTTCGCTGTCTATTTTATCATTCATGGTGATTCTAGCCATAAACCAGTGGATTGCTAGCGTATTTTGGTGATATTTGGACCAATAGTCGTGATATACTTTCTCCGCGACCTGCTTTTTGCACAATTTCAAAGCCAGTAGGAGTTGGTATCTTCCGATGTTGGCCGCCGTTCTCGCCGCCGTCTCCGTTGCTATCGCCAGCGCGTCTATTCAATCGGCAGCCAATGCGGCTTCGGGGCCGTGTTCGTCGGCCGAGCACCGTCAGTTCGACTTTTGGATCGGCGATTGGAACGTCAAGGATACAGCGACGGGTAGCCCCGCCGGGCATAACCTCATCACGCTCGAGCAAGGGTCGTGCGTGCTACAAGAACATTGGCGTGGCAGCGACGGGTTGACCGGCACGAGCTTCAACATCTACTACGCCGGCGACAAGAAATGGCATCAGACGTGGGTCGACAGCAGCGGGCTTTTGTTGAGGCTCGATGGCGGCCTCGTCGACGGCAAGATGGTGCTCTCCGGAAATCGCGTCAATCGTGCCGGTAAGGTCGTCACCGACCGGATCGTTTGGACGCCTGAGCCGAGCGGCGACGTCCGCCAAGTTTGGGACTACACGACGGACGACGGCAAGACGTGGCAAAACGTCTTCGACGGCATGTACGTGCGCATCCATTGAACCGGTCGTTGGCGCCCTTGATCCCGGCGAGTATAGCGGCGATCGCAGCACTCACCGCACAATTGTCGGCGGCGCTGGCGCAGTCATCCGCGTCAGCGCCGCCGACTTCACCCACGCGATCGGCTGGCACGTCCTGCGAGAAAGACGCCGGCTTTCACACGCTCGACTTCTGGGTCGGGACTTGGCGCGTGACTGTCGATGGACGATACGACGGCACAGACGTCGTCACGAAGATCCTCGACGGCTGTGCGGTAACCGAAGACTGGCGCGACGCGGGCGGCGGCCGCGGCAAGAGCCTCTTCTACTACGAGCCGTTCGAGAAGACTTGGTCGCAGATATGGGTCACCGATCAAGCGACGCTGCGCGGCGGCCTCAAGATGAAGCGTCTCATCGCAATCTATGCTGATGGGGGAACGCGCTTTCAAGGAATGCTGCCCGGTCCGCCGGGTTCGAAGATCGTGCTCGATCGCACGACTCTAACGCCGCTCGACAAGAACACCGTGCACCAGCTGATCGAGATATCGCTCGACGGCGGTTCGACTTGGCGCAAAGCGTACGATGCGCGCTACACACGCGTCAGGTGATAATGGGACCCCCACGAGGATACGAGCGGCCGTTCCGAGCGACCGCTCGTATTCACATCAACCCGCCTACTTGAGGATCGTGATCGTCGGATCGCCGGTCGGCTTGCCGCCGGTCGACTTCGGATCCCAAAGAATCCAGACTTTGCCGTATGTCTCGAGCAGCGACGCGATGACCTTCGCCGACTGATCCTTCGTCAAGCCGGGCATCACCGCGACTTTGAGTTTCGGGATCTCGACGCGATGATAGTGCCACTTCGCGCGTTCGTCGGCGCTATATGTCTTCCACACCGATGTCGGCACGACCGTCTCGACACCGACGAGGTGACCGTTCGGACCGTCGGAGTCGTAGAGCTGGCACTCGATGAACGACGACGAGAACGTCTTGCACCAGTGATGGATGATCTCGTCGGGATGACCTGTGTAGTGCTGGCTCGCATCGATGTGAAGCGTATATCCCGAGATCGGCGACGACGTCGACGCCGACATCATATCGGCGCTCGCGACTTGCGTCGGATGTTGGTAGAGCGCGATCGAGGCGATGATCGCGAGAACGGCGGCGACGGCCGCCACGAACTTGAACCGCGACATGAGCCCTCCTCTGGTGCGGACGCGCAAACACGAAGAGCCCGTCCGCGAACCGGTGACGTGCTAGGAGCGAAGACTTTGCGGAAGCGCGTGCTGGACCTCTAGAACTTCGTGGCTGCCGCTGGCCCCGAGGCATCCGAAGGTTACGCGGCATCGTAAGTGGGAACGGGAAGCGCAACTCGCTGCCTGGGCGTCGGCAGCGGGGTCTCAGGCTTTTTCCGGAGGACGCTCGGCCATGCACCTCAAGCACGTCATCTCGTGGGCGGGTCTTTCGACTGTGCTCGCTCTCGGCTTCTTACCATCGGCAGCTTTGCAGCCTCCGCAACGTCAGTTGCCGCAGACCGTCAAATGGCGAATCGTAAAGAGTCCCGATCAGGGGCCGCAGCCTGGCGCGAATACGTTTCTTGCGGCCGCCGATCTGTCGCCGACCGATGCGTGGGCGGTCGGAATGCGACCGCTGACGACCGGTTTTCAGACAGCAACGCTCGCCGAGCATTGGGACGGCACGCGCTGGATGATTGTCGCCACGCCGCGCGTTTTTCAGCCGACCGCGCAACTGAATTCTGCCACGACCGACCCGCAGGGCGACGTGTGGGTGGCCGGCTACTCCGACAACCCATCGTGCTTGTGCGGCCACACGATCGTGGAGCAGTGGAACGGCCAATCGTGGTCGAGGATCGCGAGCCCGAATCCGGGCGTCGCCGACTACATCGATGGCATCACAGCCACTTCGAGCACCGATGTCTGGGTCGCCGGCCAAGAGTGGATCACGCAAGGCTCTTTCGTGCCGCTCATCATGCACTACGACGGCCAGCACTGGACGATCGAAAACACCTCACGATATGCGGGCGGTGCTCTTTTCGCCACTTTTGCCTCGGGGCCGAACGACGCATGGGCGATTGGCAACATCGGGGTCGTCGGGAACAACGCTGTCCTCGCCCTACACTGGAACGGTTCGTTCTGGCAGCAAGTGACATTCCCGTCGGAACAGGGCGGGTACATCATCATCCGCGGGATATCAGGTGTCGCAGGCGATGATCTTTGGACGGCCGGTTTCGCGGTCACCAACGATCAGTCGCAATATAGCGCTCTAACATTCCATTGGGATGGGAATTCGTGGACGCAAGTCTACCTGCCGAACCTTACGCAGCCGTCATATTTCGTCGGCGTCAAGGCGATCGCGTCGAATGACGTGTGGGCCGTCGGTCAAGGCGTCGTTCAGCCGAATAACAACAACGTCCAGAACGTCACGTATCATTGGGATGGTTCGAACTGGAGCAACGTCGCCAATCCCGACAACCTGCAGGAGTCGATATTCAATGGGATCGCGGCTTCATCGAGCACCGACATCTGGGCCGTTGGCACCGGGTCCACACAGATGCCGTCGCATGCAGGAACGTTCACGATGCACTACGGCCCATGAACCACTTGAAATGTAGTAGGCCGAGCGAAGCTCGGCTTACTTGTCGCATGCTCGCTCGAGCGACAAAATCTTTCGGTAGAATCCCGCTCTCCGGATTCCGTTTGTCACGCGTTAGCAGCCCGATTCGTCCTTAGCGCATGAGGGCTCCCGGTAGAGCCCGCGTGTTAAGGAGCAATGGCAAATGGAAACCCAATCGCAAATCAAATCTCGAATCGACAATCCGCTGAACATATTCCCAAACGCACTTAAAGCGCTCATCGCTTTTGGCGCCGCGACATCGCAAAGCGGCGTCTCGCCGCGGACTTTCGAACTTGTACACCTGCGCGCGAGCCAGATCAACAGCTGCAGCGTCTGCGTCGAGATGCATGCCGACGCCTTGAAGAATATGGGTGAGACGGATGCTCGCATTTTCGCAGTCGGCGCATGGCGTGAATCGCCGTATTTCACCGATGCCGAGCGCGCCGCGTTCGCGCTCACCGAAGCTGCGACGCGCCTGAGCGATCGTCCAGACGCGGTGAGCGACGAGATCTGGAATGACGCCGCGCGGCACTACGATGAACGAGGCCTTGCAGCACTTGTCATCCACATCGCGGGGATCAACGCCTTCAATCGGATCAATGCCGCGACGAAGCAAGTCGCGGGTCCGTGGATCAAATCGCTGAACGCCCAGCAACCCAACGGCCGCGCAGTGGCCAGCTAAGGGACTAACGCGAGTAAGCGCGAGCGAAAAGCCGCCGGGCGCATAACGCCCGGCGGCTATCGGCATCGGTTTCGAAACGGGAGTGATCCAGGGACCCAGGTAGGCGAAACCCACATTGTTGGGAATGGTTCAGGACAATTGGGCGAAGTAGGAATCGAACCTACGACCCCTCGCGTGTGAAGCGAGTGCTCTACCGCTAAGCTATTCGCCCGATGCCTTGATTTTTCAAGTTTTCTTCGTTCCCGGCCTTCCGCTTAGGCCTTCCGCCTCGGCAGCTTTCAGCGGCTTCACCAGCGTTTCGTCGACGATGAAATTCGGCTCCCACGTCTTCCCACCGTCCGCCGAAAACGATTGGTCGAAGCGGCACCTGGTCGCAGTGATGTCGTAGACACGGAAGCGTACGAAGATCTCCCTGCCCTGATACGGCTCTTGGTCGTAGAATTCGCCGCTTCCATTCTTGAACACGCCGACGACCGGCTTGCTGAGCGAACCGCCCGCGCTGCTGGCGAAGTAGATGTTCCATTGATGCGCGTCCGGATCGTAGAGGCGCAGAGTGTATATCTCGAGATGGCCCGCTGATCCATCTGCTTCTATCTTTCCGGTATTCGCGCCACCCCAGACCCTTTGAACGATATCGGTGCCGGAGTAATCAACCCATGTGGTCGAGCCGGTCAACGGATGAAGCAGACGCTTTTGGTGCGTTTTCCAGGTCCCGATATCCCAGTCAAAGTCGTGAGCGCCGTCGCGAGCCGACGACGGGCTCGCGCCCGGCCCTGACGTCGTTTGCGCCGCTGCGCCGACGGGTTGGATTAACAAGAGCAAACCGATATATGCAGCGAAAATTCCGGTGCGCTGTCGCGTTACGACCATCGTTAGGCCCTCCGTTTTACGGACACACCTCGAACGAGCCGTTGGAGTTTTCGCCCGTAAGGCTTTCGAGTCCGCGACATCACGCGGCCAAAATCCATCAGAATATGCTATGTGTCAGCAGTTTGTCCGTCATAGCCGCCGGAGAGACAAGATATCGCCGACGGCGTGTAGTACCGCGACCACAAATACACACAGCCTTGACGTGACTGAAGCATGTGTAGCCCAAGTCGTTTCTGGAAAACGTTGGCCGGTGCCGTATTTGGTCTTCTGCTTTGCGGTGCCGCGCCGAGTCCGTCGCCTTCGCCATCACCCTCGCCGCCAACTCAACAGGCGCTTAGCGATGCGTGGTGGACGGGTCCGATGCTTGCACCATCGGCGGGCACGCTCCCACCCGGCCATTGGTTAGTCGAGCCCTATGTGTTCGACGGAATTCAATATGGCAGCTACGATCGCAACGGAAAACTCACGAGCGCCGCTCACGCCAATAGCTATGGCTCCCTTACCTACGTCATCTACGGTTTGGCGAAGCGCCTAAGCGTCGGCATGATCCCGACATTCGGAGTCAATGCTCCGCACGGGGGCCCGTCTACTTTGGGCGTCCGCTTCGGAGATTTGGCTGTCGACGCGCAATACCAACTGACCAAGTATCGGGGCGACAGCTGGATACCCATGACGGCGATCAACGTGCAAGAGACGTTCCCGACCGGCGAGTACGATCGGCTCGGTGATAATCCGAGCAACGGTTTCGGGAGCGGAGCGTACACCACGACGATATCCTTGTA
>DASQJC010000286.1:0-8285 GCA_035631255.1 Candidatus Eremiobacteraceae bacterium
CATGAGCGGTTTTCTTCGTCGCGGCGGCTGAGCGGCCCTACCGCCTCGACGGATGGAGCGGTCGACCTTGGAGCGGTCGACCTTTATGGTCGACCGTGTCGACCGCCATGGCCTCACAATTGCAAGCTCGTCGGCGGTCGAGCATAAAACTCGACCGCTCCAATCTATAGCGTCGCGCGCCGGTCGCGGGCGAGTTCGAGCGAACGCTTGAGCTCTTGGAGCCGCTGACGTTCGCCCTCGACGACGTCCGCGGGCGCTTTGCGCACGAAACCTTCCGAAGCGAGCTTCCGCTCGATGACGTCGATCTCTCGCTCGCTCTTCTCTATCTCCTTGTCCAACGATGCGCGCTCGCGTTCGACGACCGCTGCGTCGACAGGAAGGAAGACTTGCGCCGACCCGATCCGCCTCGAAAGCGCGCTTTCCGGCTTCGGAAACTCGCCGTCGCCTATCGCCCGAACCGCACTCGCACGGCCGAGCCGCTCGACTATCTCCGACTCGCGCTTGAGCAGCGCGACGTAGTCGGGCGAGGCGCCATCGATGAACACTTCGCGCAATTCGCGATACGGAAGCTTCGGTACGCCGCGCAACGCCAGTACGGTATCGACGAAGCCGAGCACCTGCGCCATCTCAGCACGGGAGCCTTTGTCGATCCACGCCGCCGCGCCATCGGGCCACGCTGACTTGCCGATGCGCGGCTCCTCGTGCGGCAGCCGCTGCCAAAGCTCCTCGGTGATGAAGGGCATGATCGGATGGAGCAGCTGGAGCGCGACGGTGAGCACGCGGCCGAGAATGCACGCGCGCGTCGGTGCGCGGTCTTTCGCGATCTCGATGTAGACGTCGCAGACCTCGTTCCACACGAATGTCCTGATCGCGTCGGAAGCCTCTGAGAAATCGAACTCGCGATACGCGGCGTCGACTCGCTGGACGGTCTGTGCGAGCGCGTCGAGGATGTAACGATCCGCGAGCGTCAGTTGGACGTCGGGGCATGTCAGCGGTTCGCGCGCTTCACCGAGTTCGGGGAAGGTCGTGAGCGCGAACCGGACGGCTTGCCACAGCTTGTTGCAGAACTTGCGTGCATCATCGCAACGGCCGACGGCGAAGCGCACGTCTTGGCCAGCGTGCATCTGGTTGACGATGCCGAAGCGAGTCGCGTCGGCGCCGAAGTCGCGGACGAGCTCGAGCGGATCGAGGCTGTTGCCCTTGCTCTTGCTCATCTTTTCGCCAGCGGCGTCGAGGATGACCGGCGTTATGAAGACAGTCGAGAACGGATCGCGCTTCATGAAATGGATGCCGAGCATCACCATGCGCGCGACCCAGAGGAAGATGATCTCGCGCGCGGTGACGAGCACTTGCGTCGGGTACCAGGCGTCGAGCTCTTTCGTCTTGTCCGGCCAGCCGAGAATGGAGAACGGCCAGAGCCCCGACGAGAACCAGGTGTCGAGCGTGTCTTCATCGCGACGCAGATCCATGCGACCGCAGGTCGCGCACTTCTCGGGTTCGGTCTGCGCGACCGTCGCGTGGTCGTCGCTGCAATACCAGACCGGCAGTCGATGGCCCCACCAGATCTGCCGCGAGATGTTCCAGTCGCGGATGCGCTCGAGCCAGTCCTCGTACGTCTTCTGATACCGCTCGGGCACGAAGCGGACTCGCCCGTCGCGAGACGCGCCGAGCGCAGGCTCTGCGAGGGGCTTCATCTTCACGAACCATTGCAGCGACAGCAACGGTTCGATCGGCGTTTCGCAACGATAGCAGATGCCGATCGACGTCGCGTGCGGTTCTTCTTTGACGAGGAGACCGCGTTCGCGCAAGCGGCGGACGGCGAGCTCGCGCGCTTCGAGCCGGTCGAGACCTTTGAATTCAGGCTCCACGTCGCCCGTCAACTTCGCATCGAACCCGATGACCGACGGCTGCGGCAAGCCGTGACGTTCCCCGATCTCGTTGTCGGTGAAGTCGTGCGCTGGCGTGATCTTCAACGCACCCGTGCCGAACTCGCGCTCGACAGAATTGTCAGCGATGACCGGTATCGGGGCGGGCGAGAGCGGTCGCATCACGTGCTTACCGATGAACGCTTTGTAGCGGTCGTCTTCGGGATGAACCGCTACCGCGACGTCGGCGAAAATGGTTTCTGGTCGCGTCGTCGCGACGACGGCATCGGGAGCGCCGTCTGCGCCGGCGTAACGGACGTAGTAGAGCGTTCCCTCGCGCTCTTCGCGCTCGACTTCGCTGTCGGAGAGCGTCGACGCGCAGCGCGGACACCAGTTGATGAGCCGCGTGCCGCGATAGATAAGGCCCTCATTATAGAGGTCGACGAACACCTTGATGACGGCGCGGCTCATGCCGTCGTCCATCGTGAAGCGATCCCGCTCCCAATCGGGTCCGAATCCGAGCGCGCGGAATTGCTTGTAGAGAACGTCGCCGTATTCGCGGCGCCACTCCCAGACGCGGGCTATGAAGGCATCGCGGCCGAGGTCGAAACGGGTCTTGCCTTCCTTGGCGAGCTCTTTTTCGACGACGTTTTGCGTCGCGATCGCGGCGTGATCTTGACCCGGCAACCACACTGCGTTGCGCCCGCGCATCCGATTCCAGCGGACGAGGATGTCTTGCGGTGTGTACGTCGAGCCATGGCCCATGTGCGCGCGGCCGGTGATATTCGGCGGCGGCATCGCGATGACAAAGGGCTTGCGATCCGGGTCAGGCTCGGCGTGAAACGCCCCTTCCGACTCCCAGATCTCGTACCACCGCTGTTCGATCGCCGCCGGGTCGTACTTGTCGAGCATCGGCTCGAGCTCCGGCGCCTCCACGTGGGCCATGCCCATCGTTTACGGGCGGACGCACTCACGCCCCTGCGCGCTCGCTACTTGAAAAAGGGAGCGGTCGAGATTTATCTCGACCGCCGCGGCCCATCCGCCTAGTCGTCGTCGGGTGGGCTCTTGTCTACGTGGTCGTAGTCGTCGTGCTTGATGTATTTGAACGTCGACCCGTGCGTAACGATGCCCCCGCCGCTGAAATTGAAGCAGTCGGAAAGATCGTCGGCGCTTTGGTCGCGAGTCCCAAGACTCGGCAGACCGAACTGTTCCTCTGTGAAGTGGAGGATCGAGCCGAATTCGTGCTGCGTGTGCGACACGTAGTTGGTTCGCGCGAACGGCGACACGACGATGAGCGGCACCCGGAAGCCGAGGCCGTTCTGATCGATCTGCTGCGGCGCCACGTGATCGTACCATCCGCCCCAGTCATCCCACGTGATGAAGATCGCCGTCGAGTTCCACGCGCTGCTCTGGCCAATCGCGTCGACGATGGAGGCCACCCACTGCGGACCTTTGTCGTCGCTCTTCGTTCCGAACTCGCCCGAACCGGCGTGGTCGCTGTTGACACCGGTCGGCACTATCCACGAAACGGCGGGCAGTTGACCGTTTTGGACGTCGGTGAAGAACTGCGGCGTGTCTGCGATGTCGCCATTTCGCCAGTCGTTGCCGAACCTGATGTGGTTGATCGCCTGGTACGCTTGCCAGATGGAGAGATTGTTGACGTTCCCGCCGTCGTTGCCGCCCGGCGAATAATACTTCCACGAGAGCCGCGCTTGATCGAGCATATCGCCGAGCGTCTGGTAGTCGTAGCAGATCTGCGCCTTGGTGAACGACGTGTTGTCGCAGCCCCACGGTCTCGTAGGATTGTCGTCGTAGCCCATCGTCCCCGCGATGAGCATCTGGTGCGCCGGAAAACTCGGACCGCAGTTCGATTGGAACATCCGGTCGGCAAGCGTGTACTGCTGCGCGAGCTGCCAATAGATCTGGATGTCGGACTCGTTCGTATATTGGTATGGCTCGTAGGCGAAGCCGTTCGCCTTCTTCTCCGCCGTCGGCTCGAGGTCCCAACCATCCACCCTGCCGTTGTCGTAATCGCCCTGACACGCGCTCGGCGAGTGCGACAGGTCGTATTGCTCGAAGAGCGGCTGCTGCGCCATCGATATGCAGTGACCGAGGTGGTCGAGCGCGCACGACGTCTTCGAATCAGCCCCTGGGAAATTCCAGAACAGGTTATCGAAGCTGCGATTCTCTTGGACGATGATGACGACGTGTTGGATCTGGCCTCCGCCACCGCCGCCGCCGCCGTGTTTGTCTGGTTGGGAGATCCCGGCTGCGCGAGTGTCGTTAGCCGCTTGTGGCAGAGTTGACGTATGAGTGCAACCCGCCACGAGGAGAGCGATGAAAAGCAGCAGTCGTTTCAATTCCGGCTCCTTGGATGTAAGCTATCACGCCGCGTTGGTAACGCGGAGCGGGCCGTACGATGACCGTTGATTGGCGGTGAGCCCGCTTACGCCCTCGCTTCTTGGGCGTGCCGAACGTCACGCTTCATATATGAAGCCGTGTAATTTACTAAGCCGGGCGAAGCTCGGCCCAAGATTCATGAATGTAGTAGGCCGAGCGAAGATCGGCCCTATTCCGACGCGATGAGGCGCGCAAACGTATTCGAGTCGACGTTCCCGCCGCTGATGATGATGCCGACGCGCGAACCTGGAGCACCTGCTTTTCCTACGAGGGCCGCAGCGACCGGCGTGGCGCCCGCAGGTTCGACCACGATCTTCGCGCGACCGAACAGCGCGCGCATCGCGTCGCGTATCTCCGCATCGGTGACGGTGACAAAATCGTCGACGAGCTTTTCGGCGATCGGCCAGGTGATCTCGCCCGGAGATGTCGTGCGAAGCCCTTCGGCGATCGTATCGGGCTCGGGGATCTCGACCGGCTTTCGCGCGCTGCGCGACCGCGACCAGTCGTCGCCTGCTCCCGGCTCGACGCCAACGATCTTGATCGCAGGGCGCAGCGCCTTTGCAACAGTCGCGCTGCCTGAGATGAGACCGCCGCCGCCGATCGGCGTGACGAGCACGTCGAGGTCGGGCACTTCTTCGAGCAACTCCAGCGCGGCCGTGCCTTGGCCGGCGATGATGTCCGGATGGTCGAAGGGCGGAATGATCGTGCCGCCGCGTTCGCGCCGGATCTGCTCCGCGAGCGCCTCTCGACTGGCGCCTCGTGCATATGTCACGACTTCGGCGCCGTAACCCCGAGTCGCATCGAGCTTGATCTGCGACGCGTATTCCGGCATGACGATCGTGGCGTGGATTCCGAGCAGTTTGGCGGCAAGTGCGACGCCTTGGGCATGATTGCCCGACGAGAATGCGACAACGCCTTCTTTTCGCTGCTCTTCCGATAGCCGGCTTAGCGCATTGTATGCGCCACGGAACTTGAAGGCGCCGACGCGCTGGAAGTTCTCGCACTTGAGGAAGAGCTTGCGGCCCGCCATCGCGTCGAGCGCCGCAGATGTGATGACCGGCGTGCGATGCGCGACGCCTTCTATCCGCTTGGCAGCTGCGCGAACGTCGTCGACCGAAATCATCGTCATCATGTCTATCGCGTTATTCAGGACTGCAACCCATCGACCTGTCGCGCGAAATGCCACGTTTGGCCAAAAAGAGACAGCCGGCTTTGTAGCCGGCCGTCGTTACGGTATCCATCGCCGAGCGTCGCTCGGCATACCACATTTTAGGCTGGCACGTCCTTGCTTTGCGGGCCCGGGATGAGGACCGGGGTCTGCACGCCGTCGATGACTTCTTTGTTGATGATGCACTTCTTGACGTTCGAGAGCGACGGCAAGTCATACATGACGTCGAGCATGACTTCTTCAAGGATCGAACGCAGGCCGCGCGCACCGGTCTTGCGCGACTGGGCGCGCTGCGCGATGGCGACGAGCGCCTCTTTCGTGAAAGTGAGCTCGATGCCGTCCATCGCGAATATCTTCTGGTATTGGCGTACGAGCGCGTTGCGCGGCTCGGTGAGGATGCGACGCAGCGCGAGCTCGTCGAGCGCGTCGAGCGTGACGACGATCGGCAAGCGGCCGATGAATTCCGGGATGAGCCCGAAGCGGAGCAGATCTTCCGGCAACAGCTGTTGGAGAAGGCGCGTCGTGCGACGCTCGGATTTTCCTTCGGGAACCGCGCGGAAGCCGAGCGATTGGCTGGCGACGCGGCCCTCGATGATGCGCTCGAGACCGTCGAACGCGCCACCGCAGATGAACAGTACGTTCGTCGTGTCGATCTGGATGAATTCTTGATGCGGGTGCTTGCGGCCGCCCTGCGGAGGCACGTTCGCGGTCGTGCCTTCGAGGATCTTGAGCAGCGCTTGCTGGACGCCTTCGCCCGACACGTCGCGCGTGATCGATGGGTTCTCGCTCTTGCGCGCGATCTTGTCGATCTCGTCGATGTAGACGATGCCCTTCTCGGCGCGCTTGACGTCGTAGTCGGCGGCCTGGATGAGCTTGAGCAAGATGTTCTCGACGTCTTCGCCGACGTAGCCGGCCTCGGTGAGCGAGGTGGCGTCGGCCATCGCGAGCGGCACGTCGAGTATCTTCGCGAGCGTCTGCGCGAGGTACGTCTTGCCCGAGCCGGTCGGCCCGACGAGCAAGATGTTGCTCTTATGGAGCTCGACATCGTCGCTGCCGCTCGTGCCTTGAGCGGAGTTCACGCGCTTATAATGGTTGTAGACGGCGACGGCGAGCGATTTCTTCGCGCGGTCTTGCCCTATGACGTACTGATTGAGGATGTGGTTGATCTCTTTCGGCTTCGGTATGTTGCGGAGCCGGAGATTCTCATCGACGTTCTTGTAGAGCTCTTCCTCGATGATCTCGTTGCATAGCTCGATGCACTCGTCGCAGATGTAGACGCCGGGGCCGGCGATGAGCTTGCGCACCTGCTCCTGCGATTTGCCGCAGAAGCTGCACTTGAGCTGGCCTTTCTCGTCGCCGAATCTGAACAAGCGGTTCGTTCCTCTTTTGGTGGGCGCTACTGCGTCGGTTTCGACGGGCTCTCGCGCGATTGGCGGCTCATCACCGAATCGCAGATCCCGTAGGAGACTGCTTCCTGTGCAGTCATGTGGTAGTCGCGTTCCATGTCGCGCTCGATCTTCTCGAGTGGTTGGCCTGTCGTCTCGACATAGATGTTGGCGAGCAGACGGCGCGTGTTGATGAGATCTTTCGCGTATATTTCGAGGTCGGTGGCCTGTCCGCCCACCTGTTGCACCCACGGTTGGTGGATGAGAATCTTGGAGTACGGCAGGGCGAACCGCTTGCCTTTTGCGCCGCCGGTGAGCAGCACGGACGCGGCGCTCGCCGCCAGTCCCGCACACAAGGTCGCGACATCGGGCTTGACCAGCGACATGGTGTCGTAGATAGCAAGCCCGGCGGTCACGCTCCCGCCGGGACTATTGATGTACATCTCTATGTCTTTATCGGCATCTTCCTTTTCCAGGAACAGGAGCTGGGCGATGACGAGGTTGGCCAGATTGTCGTCGATCGGGCCAGTTATGAAGACGATGCGCTCTTTGAGGAGGCGCGAGAAGATGTCGAAGGCGCGTTCTCCGCGGGCGGTCTGCTCGACCACCATCGGTACGAGATGTCCCATTTAGTCTGAACCTTTCCGGCGTGTGTGAGCCAGGTGGACCTTACGACTGTCCCGCCAGGCTACCCTGCGCGGTGTGGATGTCGGCTTGCGTGAGCAAGAACTCGATCGTCTTCTGTTTGCGCACGGAATCGATGAGCGGCCCGAAGCCTGTGTTGCGCCGCACGACCTCGATCATGGCGTCGCGGCTGCGCCCGTATGAACGGGCGAGGTGATCGAGTTCGCTTTCGAGATCCTTTGTCGTCACATCGATGCCCTCGGCACGCGCGATCTCTTCGAGGACGAGCGCAGTCTTGACGCGCCGCTCCGCTTCCGTGCGATATTCCGCGACGAGACCTTTTTCATCGACGCCTTTCGCGGCGAGATATTCGCCCCACGAACGGCCGATGCTCTGCATGTAGCTCTTCGCGTCGGCGAGCAGACCGTCGACTTCACGATCGACGAGGACGGCCGGAAGCGGGAAGTCGTGCCGTGAGAGCAGTTCGGTGATGAGATGCTTCTGCAGCGTCTCGCGTGCTTGCGCATCGCCGACCGCTTCGAGACGCTTTCGGATGTCGGCGCGCAGTGCGTCGATCGACTCGTGGTCGGATACTTTCTTGACGAACGCTTCGTCGAGATCCGGCAACACCGGTTGACGGACGTCGTGGATCGTCACATCGAAGGTCGCCTCTTTCGCGGCGAGTGCCTCGGCGTGGTAATGCGGCGGGAAAGTCACCTTGAGCGTCCGCTTGTCGCCGGGTTTGGCACCGTATAGCTGCTCCGCGAATCCGGGGACGAACTTCTCGCCGTTGACCTCGGTCGTATGGTTAGTCGCGCTGCCGCCCTCGAACGGTTCACCGTC